>PFJA01000192.1:0-4194 GCA_002782905.1 Lysobacterales bacterium CG_4_10_14_3_um_filter_64_11 | reverse complement strand
ACAACCCGCACGTGCGCGCAGCGGTGCTGGATGTGGTGCGCTTCTGGCTCGATCGCGGCGTCGATGGTCTGCGCCTGGATGCCATCAACTTCTGCTTTCATGATCGCTTGCTGCGCGACAACCCGGCCAAGCCGGCTGCGCAACGGGTCGGCCGTGGCTTCAGCCCGGACAACCCCTACGCATTTCAATATCACTACTACAACAACACCCAACCCGAGAACCTGGCCTTTCTGGCCGAGCTGCGCGCCCTGCTCGACCGCTATCCGGGTGCCGTGAGCCTGGGCGAAATCTCTTCCGAGGATTCGCTCAAGACGATGGCCGAGTACACCACCGAGCAGGGCCTGCACATGGCCTACAGCTTCGAGTTGCTGACCGACGACTTCAGCGCCGCGCATGTGCGCAACACGTTGCAAACGCTGGAGTTGGCAATGCCGCACGGTTGGCCGTGCTGGTCGATCTCCAACCACGATGTGCGTCGGGTGCTCAGCCGTTGGGGCGGCGAGCAACGCCAGCCCGAGCTGGCCAGCCTGTTCACCGCCCTGCTGTGCAGCCTGCGCGGCTCGGCCTGCATTTATCAGGGCGAAGAGCTGGGGCTGACCGAAGCGGAAGTACCGTTTGAAGCGCTGCAAGACCCGTACGGAAAAAACTTCTGGCCGACGTTCAAGGGCCGTGATGGCTGCCGCACCCCGATACCATGGAACGATGGCACCGGCGCCGGTTTCTCGGCCGGCCGCCCGTGGCTGCCGATCCCCGATGCCCATCGCCAGCACTCGGTGGCGGCACAGGAAGCCGAAGCCGGCTCGGTGTTGCAGTGCTTTCGCCGATTCATGCGCTGGCGCAAGAGCCAGCCGTGCCTGCGTTGGGGCGACATCGTCTTCCTCGACACCGCCGAGCCGATTCTCGCCTTCACCCGCAGCTGCGATGGCGACATGCTGCTGATGGTGTTCAACCTCGGACCGGGGCTGGAAGGCATCGAGCTGCCGTTCGCCGGCACCCTGCAAATGCTCGACGGGCACGGCCTGCGCACCGGCACGCTCACCGCTCGACACCTCGAACTCCCCGGTTACAGCATGGCCGCATTGCGCGTGTTGTTGTAGCCCAGTTTGAAGCCGCGTAGCGGCGAATCCCCGGGGCGGCGCACATGAACGTTATTCTTGGGCGATCCCGGGTTACGCGCTCCGCGCTAACCCAGGCTACAAAAACAGGTAATGCCGTAGGTCGGATCAAGCGCCAAAGGCGCGGATCCGACATGCGCTCGCGTGAACGGTTACCACGCTCCGTTCGCTGTCGGCTCCGGCGCAAGCGCCTTGAGCCGACCTGCCACAGCCCCCTGGGCTACGCTATTTGACCGGGGTTTTCCGGCGTGCCTCACGCACCGCGCATCAACTCCCGGCAGGCGGCCTCCGGCAGCGGCCGACTGAACAAAAACCCCTGCAATTCGTCGCAGCCGTTGGCGTGCAACGCCTGCGCGTCCACCTCGCGCTCCACGCCTTCGGCGATCACCCGATAGCCGAGCGAGCGTGCCATGGTAGTGATCGCGTGCACGATGACCGCCTGCCGCGGATCGTTGGCGATATCGGTGACCAGGCTGCGATCGAGTTTCAACACATCCACCGCAAACAGGTACAGATAACTGAGGCTGGAGTAGCCCGAGCCAAAATCGTCGATCGCCACGCCGATACCCAATCGTTTCAGGCCCAACAGCACCTGCTGCGTCCGATCGGTATTGCGCAACAACTGGCTTTCGGTAATTTCGATCTGCAACAATTCCGGCGGTATGCCAGCCGCAAGCAACGCCTCGCCGGCCATGTCCACCAGCCGTTCGCCGGTAAACGTCACCACCGAAACATTCACCGAAACCGGCACCACCGCAATACCCTGATCGAGCCAACGGCGTATCTGTTGACACGCGGCGGTCATCACCCAGGCATCAACGCGCATGATCAAATCGCTGGTTTCGGCTATTGGCAGAAAATCGCAGGGATAGATCAACTCCGCTTCACTGCGCTGCCAGCGCACCAGTGCTTCCAGGCCGATCAGGCGCCGCGTCGCTGCGTCGACCTGCGGCTGAAAGTGCAACCGCAACTGGCCGCTGTCGATGGCGTCGTGCAACCGCGTTTCCACTTGCAGTCGCGCGTGTTCGTGCTGATCGATTTCCGGCGTGAAAAAAGCGTATTGGTTGCGGCCTGCATGTTTGGCGTGATACATCGCGGCATCGGCATTCTTGAGCAGCTCATGCGGCACGGTGCCGTCATCCGGGTAGACGCTGATGCCGATCGAACCGGAAACGCGAACCTCCTGGCCAGCCAGTGTGATCGGCTGCTGCAACGCGTGCAGCAACTTTCCGGCCACCTGTGCCACGTCGCGCACGCTGCCTGTTTCGGGCAACAACACCACGAACTCGTCGCCACCCAGGCGGCACACGGTATCGGAGCGGCGCACGCCGGCACACAGCCTCTCGGCCACCTGGCACAGCAATTGGTCGCCAGCCTGATGACCCAGGCTGTCATTGACCGCCTTGAAGCGATCCAGATCGACAAACAGCACGGCGCTCATGCGCGCATTGCGTTCGGCCAGCGCGATCGCCTGACGCAGGCGATCTTCCAGCAACACCCGATTGGGCAGGTTGGTCAGCGCATCGTGTTGCGCCAGATGCGCCATGCGCATCGCCAACTCGCGTGCCGCGCTGACATCGCGGAACACCAGCACCGCGCCACTGACATTGCCCTTGGCATCATGGATCGCGGCTACCGAACCGGAAATCGGTACGCTGGCACCATCGCGGCGCAACAACACGGCGTCGTCGGCAAGGTTGGCCGCCACGCTGTGGCCCAAAGCCTGCTGCACTGGGCCAGCCACGCGTTCACCGGTATGTGGCACGACCACCGTAAACACCTCATCGATCGGGCGCCCCATGGCATCCGCCGCGGACCAACCGGTCATCGCTGCGGCGGCGGGGTTGAGCGAGCGAATCTGACCGACGACATCGATCACGATCACGGCATCGGCAATCGCACGCAACGCAGTGCGCTCGCGGTCGCTTTCGTCGAACAGGGCATCTTCGGCGTCCTTGAGCGCACTCACGTCGACCAGCAGCATATACACGCCGCCGGCGCCATCTGGCACCACCGACACCTGCACCCAACGCCCGGCCTGCGGAATCCAGCTACGCACGCTGCCGCGTTCACCGGCATGGCCACGCGCCACCAGTTCATCGACGGCGGGATCACGCGGCGCCTCGTCGCCAAACACATCGATGAAGGTGTTGCCGATGAACGCCTCAGCCTTGACCCCATACCAATCGAAATGGGCACGGTTGACGAACACGAACCGGCCATCACGATCCAGATGCGACACCAGGCCGGGCACACTGTCGGTGATCGTGCGCAGGCGTTGTTCGCTTTCGCGATAAGCGGTGGCGCGGGCTTCGCCGAGAATGTTGGCGCGTACCCGCGTGGTCGCCAGCAACCAGGCGATGGCGGCCAGCAACAGGGCGGTAACGATGCCCCCTTGCAACACCGTTCGCGCACGCGCCGTCGCCATCGCCTCGATATCGTTTTTGCTCGCGCTGTAACGCACCGACCAGCGCCGTCCGGCCACCGGCAACTGCCGCTCGATCGTGAATGCGATCGAACGACTCGCCGTGTCGCCCGGCACCAGTTGGGTATCCGAAAAAAGAGGGGTCGCGTCATCGGATGCATCGAACAGGGCAAAATTGACGCCCAGCGGGCCGTCGCCAAGGATGCCGTCCATCATCTGATCGACGCGCAGCGAAGCCATCACGAAACCCGACAACGCGGCACGCTTGTCTTCGACCGATGTCGGCTCGCGCCCGCCGCGATACACCGGCAGAAACAACAACACCTGTGCCGGGCCGGTATCGGCGGTTGCATTCTGCAGTGGCCCGGTCAGCACCGGCCGGCCTCGATCGCGCGCGGTTTGCAATGCCGCACGACACACTGGGTCGGCATACAAATCCACGCCCAATGCGGATGCCGCACTGGCCGTGTTCAATGCTGAAAACCAGGTGATGGGCACATATTGATCGCGCGCACCCGCTGGGATCAGCGCGAACTGCGGCTCGGAACGCAAACGTGCCTCAGCGACAAAGTCCGGCAATTGTGCGCCGGGCACTTGCGCGGCATAGCCAAGGCCATTCAACCCGTGGTAGCGCTCAAGCGCGAGCATCTGCAC
>PFJA01000300.1 GCA_002782905.1 Lysobacterales bacterium CG_4_10_14_3_um_filter_64_11 | reverse complement strand
ACAGCCCCGGCAAGCGGCTGGCCTGGACCTTGCTTTCGCTGGCATGGCTGGGTTTGATTGTGCATGTGCGCCTGATCCGACCATGGCGACTGCGGCGACGTCCATTTCGCGTGCGCGCGGTGCAGGCCGAATACGGCCGCAGCGTGAGCCTGCAACTGGAGCCGGTCGGCCACGCAGGCTTTGATTATCAACCCGGACAATTCGCCTGGCTGAGTGTCGGCGACTCGCCGTTCGCTTTGCGTGAGCATCCGTTCTCGCTGGCATCGAGCCCTACCCGGCCCGGTTCCATCACCTTCACCATCAAGGCGCTGGGCGATTTTTCGACTGCCATTGCTGGCTGCAAACCGGGCACGGTCGCCTATGTCGATGGGCCTTACGGCGCCTTCAGTTGTGACCGTTACCCGAAGGCGGCGGGTTTCGTGTTCATCGCCGGTGGGGTTGGCATCGCACCGATCATCAGCATGCTGCGCGCACTCGCGGATCGCAATGACTCGCGTCCGCTGTGGCTCTTTTACGGCAATCGCCTGTGGCAACACACGCTGTTTCGCAAGGAGTTGCAAACCCTCGGCGAGCGCCTGAATCTGCATTTGGTGCATATTCTGGGCGAACCGGACGCGAACTGGCGTGGTGAGCGCGGTCTGCTGCGACTGGAGATTTTGCTTCGGCATTTGCCCGATCAACGCGCCGATTTGCACTATTTTTTTTGCGGGCCGCAGCCAATGATTGGCGTTGCCGAACGTGCGCTCAAGGCGCTGGCGGTGCCGCTGCGCCACATGCATTCGGAAATATTCGATCTGGCATGAATCGAGAATCCCGCCATGCGTGAACGCTGGGCTCGACTGGTGGCGCTGCTGACCGGCGTGCTGTTGCTGGCGTTGGCAGCGACACTGGCCGGCTGGCACAACCGCCGCACCTCGTTGCCGGCCGCCGCGCCAGCGGCAACGACCGATCAACGCGCCCGCGGCGCGCAGGTGTATGCCGAACAGGGCTGCGCGCGCTGTCATTCGCTTGCCGGTGCGGGCAATCCGCGCCTGCCGCTGGATGACGCCGCCAGTCGCCACGATAAACAGGCGCTGCGCCAGTGGATCATCGCTGATGCCGCCATCAACGCCAACCTGTCCAGCCGCGTGCGCAGTGCAAAGGCCGGTTACGCACAGATCCCGGAACTCGACATGACGGCCCTGATTGCCTATCTGCAGGGCGTTCGGGAGCCGACTTCACCGCGCTAACTGCGCTGCTCGCGCCAGCAGCGGCTGCACATTCTCCGGTGTGCGGCCGATCGCCGCACACCGTCATGCCGGCAAGGCAATTCCATAAAGATGCAGCGTTGGCTGCGCCTGCTGGGCCGGAAGCGTGCGCTCGTACGCAAAGCCCAGCCGCTGCAACAGTCGCAGCGAGGCGCTGTTGTCCGGCATTACGATGGCAATCAGGCGGGCAAGACCGTGCACCTCGCGCGCTTGCTCCAGCAGCGCGCGTGCGGCTTCGCCGGCATAGCCCTGGCCACAGGCGCTGGCGGTGAGGGCATAACCCAGATCGACATCGTCCAGATGCGCGCGCTTGAGCAGTCCGGCGATGCCGATCGCCGCGCCATCGGCCTTGCGCTCGATCAGCAGCAGGCCGAACCCGAAGCGCTGGTAGCTCGCGGCCGGGCCATCGGCGATGTAACGCTCGGCGTCGGCGTGATTGCGTACGCCGCGATCGCCGATCTGACGCAGAAACGCCGGCTCGTTGAGCAAGCCCAGCAAGAATGCGGCATCGCCCGGCACGATCGGGCGCAGGCGCAGGCGCGGCGTGTCGAGCACAGCGATGTCGGCCATGGGCGAGCCTGTGTGGCACAAGGGATTGGCGCGCATTATGCCGCCACGCAGCGTTGTGGAGTGCGATAATCGCCGCCATGAACGAGCCCGAACGTACCCCCGAAACCACCCACTTCGGCTTCCGCGATGTGCCGGTTGGAGACAAGAAAAAACTGGTCGGCCAGGTATTCTCGTCGGTCGCCGGCAGCTACGACCTGATGAACGACCTGATGAGCCTGGGCATCCACCGCCTGTGGAAGCGCTATTTCGTCGGCACCTCGGGCGTGCGCCGTGGCGATCGGGCACTCGATCTGGCCGGCGGCACCGGTGACATCGCCGCCTTGCTGCATGAGCGGGTTGGCGAAGCCGGTTCGGTGGTATTGGGCGACATCAACGGCGAGATGTTGCGCGTCGGGCGCGATCGACTCACCGACCGCGGCCTGGTGCGCGGCCTGGACTACGTGCAGCTCAACGCCGAAGCGCTACCATTCCCGGATAGCAGTTTTGATCTGGTCACTATTGCTTTTGGTCTGCGCAACGTCACCGACAAGCAGGCCGCGCTGAACGAAATGCAGCGCGTGCTGAAGGTCGGCGGGCGGGCACTGGTGCTGGAGTTTTCCAAGGTGCAGGCCGCCTGGTTCCGGCCGATCTACGATTTTCATTCATTCAAGGTGCTGCCGCGCCTGGGCCGGCTGTTTGCCGGCGACGCCGACAGCTACCAATATCTGGCCGAGTCGATCCGCAAGCACCCGCCGCAGGACGAACTCAAGGCGATGATGCAGGCGGCCGGCTTCGCGCGCTGCGACTACCGCAACCTGTCCGCTGGCATTGTTGCCATCCACAGTGGATATCGGGTCTGAAGGGAACGTCATGGTGTCAGGTGGTCAGTCACCATGTCCGTTAAACTTGTCCGGTCACCTTGCGGAGTCGCCCCATGCGTATCGCCCTGTCGCTGCTGTTGCTGCTGTCGCCACTGTTCGCGCACGCGAACGATCCCAGCTCGTACGCCGAGCCGGACAAGGTGCGGATTGCCGATCTCGGCCTTGATCTGCGCGTGGATTTCGACAAAAAGGAACTTGCCGGGCGTGCCGATTTGCGCCTGAGCTGGCTCGACCCGGCGCATCGCGTGCTGGTGCTCGATACCCGCGCACTGCGCATCGAAAAAGTGCTGGGCAAGTCCGGCGACGGTGTGTGGCGGCGGCTGAAGTTCGAGCTGGCGGCCAACGATCCGATCTTCGGCAGCAAGCTGAGCATCGCGATGCGCAGGCCTTACGAAGTGGTGCGCATCCGCTACCGCACCTCGCCGCAGGCGTCGGGCCTGCAATGGCTGGATCCGGCGATGACCGCCGGCGGCAAGCATCCGTTCCTGTTCAGCCAGTCGCAAGCGATCCATGCGCGCAGTTGGGTGCCGTTGCAAGATACGCCCTCGGTGCGCTTCACCTACAGCGCGCATGTGCGTACGCCGGCCAGCCTGATCGCGCTGATGAGTGCCGATAACGACCCCGCTGCGGCACGCGATGGCGACTATGTATTCCGCATGCCGCAAGCGATCCCGTCGTATCTGCTGGCGCTGGCGGTAGGCGATCTGCGCTTTGCACCGCTGTCCGAACGCGCCGGGGTGTGGGCCGAACCGTCGATGCTGGCCGCTGCTGCCAGCGAGTTCGTCGATACCGAAACGATGATCCAGACCGCCGAATCGCTGTATGGCCCGTATCGCTGGGGCCGCTACGACCTGCTGGTGCTGCCGCCGAGCTTCCCGTTCGGTGGCATGGAGAATCCACGCCTCACCTTTGCCACCCCCACCGTGATCGTCGGCGACCGCTCGCTGGTCAGCTTGGTAGCGCATGAGCTGGCGCATAGCTGGTCGGGCAATCTGGTCACCAACGCCAGTTGGAAGGACATGTGGCTCAACGAGGGCTTCACCAGCTACGTTGAAAACCGGCTGGTCGAGGCCGTGTTCGGTGTCGAACAGGCGCAGATGGAAAACGTGATCAGCCAGTACGGCCTGCAGCAGGATCTGGCAACGCTGGCCAAGGGCGACCAATTGCTGGCGCTGGCGCCGCTCGCCGGACGCGACCCCGACGAGGCACTGACCGATGTGCCCTACGTCAAGGGCGCGTGGTTTTTGTCATTTCTGGAACAGCGCTTCGGGCGCGAGCGCTTCGACGGTTTCTTGCGCGGCTACTTTGATCACTTCGCGTTCCAGAGCATCAGTAGCGACGACTTCCGCGCCTATCTGAACACGCACCTGCTGGCCGCCGCGCCGGATGTGGCAAGCGCCGCTGAAATCGACGCGTGGCTCACCCAGCCGGGTATCCCCAAGTTTGCGAGCGCGGCACACAGTGCGCGCTTCGCTGCGGTGGACAGCGCCGTTGCGCGCTGGCTCAAGCGCCGCATCGCGGCCAACGAGATCGATACCGCCAAGTGGAGCACTCAGGAATGGGTGCATTTCATCGAAAAACTGCCGAAAAAGCTGCCGGCCAAGCGCCTGCTTGAGCTTGACGACGCGTTCGGGTTCACTGGCAGCGCCAACGGTGAAATCGCCCAACGCTGGTATCCGTTGGCCGAGCGCAGCGGCTATTTCGAAGCACGGCCGGCAATGGCCTCGTTTCTCAAGCGTATCGGCCGGCGCAAGCTGATCATGCCCACCTATGAAGCGCTGGCCGCGAGCAAGGACGGCAAGGCGTTTGCGCAGCGGGTGTTCGCCACCGCCCGCGCCGGTTATCACCCGATCACCGTTGGTTCGGTCGAAGCCGTGCTGGGCAAGCCGGGCAAGTAGCCGGTGCGACACCCCCGCGTTGCAATCGTCGCGTTGCTTCTGGTGGCCGTGCTCGCCGTGCTGGCGTGGCGGCCACAATGGTTGCTGAGCGCCGAATATGCGCGCCTGCGCTGGCTGGCTGGCGCCGAGGTCAAGTCGCTGACCGCCGCCGAACACCGCTGGCAGTATCTGGAGGCGGGTAGCGGGCCGACCGTGCTGCTGGTGCATGGCTTCACCGGCAGCAAGGAGCACTGGCTGCCGCTGATGGCGCAGTTGTCCGGACAGTTCCATGTAATCGCACCCGACCTGCCGGGCTGGAACGCCTCCGAACGCGTGCCCGGTGCCGAATACGGCGTCAGCGCGCAAGCCGCACGCTTGCACGCGTTCATCGCCGCCGTGGGCGATGAGCCGGTGATCGTGGTCGGGCATTCGATGGGCGGCCACATCAGCGGCCTGCTTGCCGCCGACCACCCCGAACAGGTGCAGCGCCTGGTGCTGATGGCGGCGGCCGGGGTGCCGTTTGCCGACAACCCATTCAGCCGCGCGGTGGCGGCCGGCGAAAACCCGTTTGCCGTGCATGACCGCAGCGCGCTGCACCGGCAAATGGCGCTGGTGTTCAGCACCCCGCCGTTTTTACCCTGGCCGGTGGATCTGGCGCTGGCGCGGCAACGCGCCGCCAATGCCGATTTCGAGCGCGCAGTGCTGGCAACGATCAGCGCACCCGCGCAACGCTACGCGCTCGCGGCGCGGCTCGCGGATATCCCGATGCCGGTGCTGCTGTTGTGGTGTCGGCAGGATCGGGTGATCGATGTCAGTGCGATGCGCGCGTTCCGTGCCGGCTTGGCCGACAGCCGCAGCGTGGTGCTGGAAGGCTGCGGCCACATGCCACTGATGGAGCGCCCCGAAGCGGTGGCCAAAGCGATTGCGGCGTGGCCATGGTGACGCTCCATGATTGACGCATCGGCCAATTGCCACGCTGCGCACAATTGCGACTAGGCGGACAGGCATAGACTACCCGCACCACAGTAGCGGTGGGGTGTACATGATCGATCCACGGCCGTGTAGAGCTCCACCTCGGCGCGCAGCCGCGCTGCGGCCACAAC
>PFJA01000079.1 GCA_002782905.1 Lysobacterales bacterium CG_4_10_14_3_um_filter_64_11 | reverse complement strand
TCGGCTTCGCCTCAACCCGGGCTACCGGGGTTTAAGGCGTGCGGCGATAGCGGTTTGCACGCGTCTTGGTAGCCCGGGTTAGGCCGCAGGCCGTAACCCGGGATTTTGCGTGCGGGCGCGGTAAACGGGCGCGGGACCCCGGGGTTTTTGCCGTGCCACGGTGCCCGTTTGCGCACGCCGTGGTAGCCCGGGTTAGGCCGCAGGCCGTAACCCGGGATTTTGCGTGCGGGCGCGGTAAACGGGTGCGGGACCCCGGGGTTTTTGCCGTGCCACGGTGCCCGTTTGCGCACGCCGTGGTAGCCCGGGTCAGGCCGCAGGCGGTAACCCGGGATTTTGCGTGCGGGCGCGGTAACCGGGCGCGGGGTCCCGGGTTTGGGCGGAGCAGCGATCACCGCTGCCGCAAATACCGCCACAACTGCTCCGCCTTGGCGAGGTCCTTGGGCCGGCCGAAGGATTCGAGGATTGCGCACTGCGCGCCAAGGCTCGGAACCGCCACCAACAGCCCTTGCCACTCAACCATCTCGCGGTCAGTGGGGCGCACGGCCTGCCACCCGCCAGCGCGGAACAACTCCAGATTTCCCATCACCTCCACCGGCAGCGCGAAGCCGCTGACACGACCGAAGCGCGAGCGAAACAGATCGCCGCGTTCGGGTTGAAAGGCGCTGTCGATGCGCTCATGCCACTGCGCGAGCAGGCGCATAGCGTCGCCATCGGATACCAGCACATCGACATCGTGCACGGCGATGTCCGGCACACCAGCGACGTGCAAAGCAGCGCTGCCGATCAGCCACCACGGTTCGCGGCAGTGTATTTGCAACGCTGACAGTGCGGCGCTGAGCGTTGTGTGCAATGCTGCTGCGTCATCCGCAGGCGGCTTCTGCTTCATGGTGGCAGGCGCTCGGGGAAGGCGTGAATACGCTGTGGTTGCGAGAAGCGAAGTGCCGTGGCAATCCAACAGATGTTGCGTCGCAAGTATTCACCCTCCCCAACCCTCCCGTGCCAGCAAGGGAGGGGCAAAATCGCGTGGCCTTGTCGTCACTCAGAACGCGTTGATGCCGGTGACTTCGCGGCCAACCACGAGCTGATGCACGGTCTCGGTGCCCTCGTAGGTGATTACCGATTCGAGGTTCAGCGCATGGCGGATCGGGCAGTGCTCGGTAGTGATGCCGGCGCCGCCGAGGATATCGCGCGCTTCGCGGGCGATGTCGATGGCCATGCGCACGTTGTTCCACTTGGCCAGGCTCACCTGCGTCGGCTGCATGGTGCCGGCGTCCTTGAGACGCCCCAATTGCAGGCTCAGCAATTGGGCCAACGTAATGCGCCGCGCCATGTCGGCCAACTTGAGCTGCACCGCCTGGTTGGCAGCGATGGGACGGTTGAACACGATCCGCTGCTTGGCGTATTCGGTGGCCTCGCTGAAACAGGCGATGGCGGCGCCGACCGGCCCCCAGGTGATGCCGAAGCGAGCCTGGGTAAGGCAGCCCAGCGGGCCCTTGAGGCCGCGCACGTTGGGCAGCCGCTGCGCATCGGATACGCGCACGTTGTCGAAGAACAGCGCCGAGGTCACCGAGGCGCGCAGGCTCATCTTCTTCTTGATTTCCTGGGCGGTGAAGCCGGGCGTGTCGGTAGGCACGATGAAGCCCTGGATGCCGTCTTCGGTCTGCGCCCAGACGATCGCGATCTGCGCCACGTTGCCGTTGGTGATCCACATCTTGGCGCCGTTGATCACCCAGTCGCCGCCGTCGCGTTTGGCGTGGGTCTTCATGTTGGCCGGGTCGGAGCCACCGTGCGGTTCGGTGAGGCCGAAGCAACCGATGATCTCGCCGCGCGCCATCGCCGGCAGGTAGTGCTGGCGCTGTTGCTCGTTGCCATAAGCAAAGATCGGGTACATGCACAGCGAGCTTTGCACCGAGACGAAGCTGCGGATGCCGGAATCGCCGCGTTCGAGTTCCTGGCAGATCAGGCCGTAGCTGACGCCGTTGAGCCCGGCGCAACCGTATTTCTCCGGCAGCGATGAACCGAGCAGGCCCATGCTGGCGATTTCTGGTATCAGCTCGCGCGGAAAGCGGCCCTGCTCGAAGCAATCGCCGATGATCGGCAACACCCGCTCGTTGGTGAAGCGCGCCACGCTGTCCTGTACCGCGCGCTCCTCATCGCTGAGCAGGGAACGGATGTCGAACAGGTCGGTCGGATCGAGGGCCATGGCGAATGCGCACGCGTTGGGGGGAGCCGCGTATTGTAGCGGGCCGCCCGCCGCCACGCACGGCGATGGTGGTGTACGCGACAGCCTGTCGGGCTTTTACGCCGCACGCGCCGCCACGCATCGCCCGCCACGGCCGCGCTCATGGCACCGCGTGCGTGGCCGCTTTGCGCGCGATGTGCTCGATGACGGCAGCGGCCACGTCAACCCCGCTCGCAGCTTCGATCCCCTCCAGGCCGGGCGAGGAATTGACTTCCAGCACCAGCGGGCCGCGTTTGGAGCGCAACATGTCGACACCCGCCACCCCCAGCCCCATCACCTTGGCCGCGCGCACCGCCAGCGCGCGCTCGCGCGCACTCAGCTTGACGGCACTGGCGGTGCCACCACGATGCAGATTGGAGCGGAACTCGCCGGGCTTGGCGGCGCGCCGCATGGCAGCCACCACCTTGCCGCCGACCACGAAACAGCGCAGGTCAGCGCCTTCGGCTTCAGCGATGAACTCCTGCACCAGAAAATTGGCATACAGGCCGCGAAACGCCTCGATGACGCTGCGCGATGCGGTCTGGCTTTCGGCCAGAATCACGCCATTGCCCTGGGTGCCTTCGTTGAGCTTGATCACGTGCGGTGCCGGCCCGAGCATGTGCAGCAAATCGCCGGTATCGTCCGGGTTGTCACCAAACACCGTGGTCGGCAGGCCGATGCCCTCGCGCGCCAGCAACTGGTGCGCACGCAGCTTGTCGCGCGAACGCAGGATCGCGTCGGAACTGTTCACGGTATACGCGCCCATCATTTCAAACTGGCGCAACACGGCGGTGCCGTAAAACGTGATCGAGGCACCGATGCGCGGGATAACCGCCACGATATCGGTCAGCGCGCGGCCCTTGTAATGCAGCTCGAACCCGGCTGGCGCGATCCGCATGTAACAGCGCAGCGGATCGAGCACGCGCGCGGTATAGCCGCGATCGCGCGCCGCTTCCAGCAGGCGTTGGGTCGAATACAAGGCGCTGTTGCGCGACAGGATGGCAATTTTCACGACGTTGAATCCTCACCAGGCGCTTCGCCCAGCACAAAAGAAAGGGCCGGGTCGACCACAAACCGGTTGGCCAGTGCACTACGGCCCAGCAACATCGGAAACAGCATCGCGCGGCGCGATGTCAGATTGATTTCGGTTTCAAACGCGAGCCCAGCCAACACCATGCGGGTGCGGATGAACACCCGCTCGCCAACATGTCCACCGGAATCGGTAACCTGCCTGCGTGCAAACACCGGCGCCTCAACCGCGTTTTCCGGTGCGGTCGGGTCGGCAGGATGCAGGCCAAAACGCACCCACTCCAGGCCATCGCGGTGAAACACTTCCTGCCAATCGACATGCAACGCCGAGGTGCGCGCACCGGTATCGACCTTGGCGCGAACGAAAGCCAGCCCAAACGCCGGCAACGACACCCATTCCCGCCAGCCCAACACCTTTTTTGTGCTCATCGGCAGATCGCAAGGCTCGCAAAGCCGGACGCGGCGGAACGCGCAGATGGCAGCCGCCCACATCGCCCATCACGCGCGACCGGGAACCCGTTTGCTATCGACATGGAGCGGGTGAAGGGAATCGAACCCTCGTCAGTTGCTTGGGAAGCAACAGCTCTGCCATTGAGCTACACCCGCGATGACCGAATTATGCGCCAGCACACGGCGCGGTCGCAACGCCGGCACCGTACAATGATTGCCATGCAGATCCAGATCAATGGCGAAACCAGCACGGTGCCCGATGGCACCAGCATCAGTACCCTGCTCGACCAGATCGGCCTTGGCGAGCGCCGGGTGGCGGTGGAGGTCAATCGTGAAGTCGTCCCACGCAGCCGCCATCCACACCATCTGCTGCACGACGGCGATCGGGTCGAGATCGTTCATGCGATAGGGGGAGGGTAAAAACCCAATGCTCTCAGCAGGTTCGGCTGCGTTGCTCGGCGTGCTTTACGGCGCATGGTCGCACTCGACCACACATCCATGCGCTGCAACTCCGCTTTTCCGCTTCATCCCACCGACATGTCGCAATGTGCCGTGGTAGCCCGGGTTGAGGCCCAGCGGGCCGAAACCCGGGGCACCACGTAGCGGTGGAAGCGACATCCACACCGGAATGCACTTGGCGCTCACCTTTGCGTTTTTTACGTCCTTTGCGGATCAAAAGCTTTACGCTCCGCCCGTCGGGTTCATGCTCCGTGTGCAGTTCCAGACACCGGAACGAGCGGCTTGCAATGACCGGTGGAAGGGCTCAAGTTGGAGCATTGAGTAAAAACCGGGCTACCGCTGCTGGCGCTGAGCGGCGATAATCGCGCCATGAATGCTCCCCCGTGCTCCGACCCGCTGCTGATCGCCGGCAAAACCTATCATTCGCGGCTGCTGACCGGCACCGGCAAGTTCAAGGATATGGACGAAACTGCGCGCGCCAGCGCCGCTGCCGGTGCGCAAATCGTCACCTTCGCGGTGCGCCGCATGAACCTCGGCCAGGACCCGGCACAACCCAACTTGCTCGACGCACTGCCGCCGGATCGTTACACCCTGCTGCCCAACACCGCCGGCTGCTACAACGCCGCGGATGCGGTACGCACCTGCCAACTGGCACGCGAGCTGCTCGATGGCGCCAGCCTGGTGAAACTCGAAGTACTCGGCGACAGCAAAACCCTGTTCCCCGATGTGGTGCAAACGCTGGCTGCTGCACGCACGCTGATCGCCGATGGTTTTCAGGTGATGGTGTACACCTCGGACGACCCGATCATCGCGCGCGAACTCGAAGCCATCGGCTGCGTTGCGATCATGCCGCTGGCGGCGCCGATCGGCTCCGGGCTGGGCATCCAGAACAAATACAACCTGCTGGAAATCATCGACAACGCCAAGGTGCCGGTGCTGGTCGATGCCGGTGTCGGCACCGCTTCGGATGCCGCCATCGCGATGGAGCTGGGCTGTGATGGCGTGTTGATGAACACCGCAATTGCCGGCGCCCGCGACCCGGTAGCGATGGCCGGCGCCATGCGCAAGGCGGTGCAGGCCGGGCGCGAGGCATTCCTGGCCGGTCGCATCCCGCGCCGCCGCAACGCCAGCGCGTCCTCGCCGCTCGATGGGCTGTTCTTCTGATGCGCGCAGCCGCCACCCGCTCCGATGCGGAGCCAGCAACGGCCGATGCCGCTGCCGATGCCGGCAACCGTAAACGCCGCCCGGTGCGCAGCTTTGTGCTGCGCCAGGGGCGCTTCACCCCGGCCCAGCAACGTGCCTTCGAACAACACTGGGCGCACTTTGGCGTGGCCTATCAGGCGCTGCCGCGCGATCTGGATGCACTGTTCGGTCGCCGCGCCGAGCATGTGTTGGAAATCGGTTTCGGCAACGGCGAGTCGTTGGCATTTGCCGCGGCAGCGCAGCCCGAACGCGACTTGATCGGCATCGAAGTACACCGACCCGGCGTCGGCCGCGCGCTCAATGCGCTGGCCGATCAGGGGATCGGCAATGTCCGCGTGTACTGCCACGATGCGGTGGAGGTGTTGCGCGATGAGATCGCGCCCGGTGCGCTGGATGAAGTGCGCATTTTTTTCCCCGACCCCTGGCACAAAAAACGCCATCACAAGCGCCGCTTGATCCAGCCGGCGTTCGCCGCGCTGCTGGTGTCGCGCCTGCGCGTCGGCGGGCTGCTGCATCTGGCCACCGATTGGGCCGACTACGCGCAGCAGATGTGCGACGTGCTCGATGCCCAACCGCAGCTGAAAAGCCAAGCCGGCCGCGGCGGCAGCGTGGCTCGCCCAGCATGGCGGCCGGCGACCCATTTTGAACTGCGCGGCCTGCGCCTGGGTCATGGGGTATGGGATTTGTTGTATGAACGCCACTGACCTGACGCGTTCACCGCGTGTCCGCGCCCCGGCGTGCGCTGTTACCCTGAGTCCACCGATTCGCGCCACCTGACCGAGAGCCAGACCACGCCCCATGTCCGAGCACGCACTCACGACCGATATGCTGCTGGTACTCGGTCTGGTCGGCTTCACTATGGTGATGTTCACCTTCGAGCGACTGCGCGCCGACGTCACCGCGCTGGTGGTTCTGGTTGCCATCGGCCTGCTCGGGCTGGTGCCGGCACGGCAATTGTTCGGCGGCTTTTCCGGCAACGCGGTGATCAGCGTGATTGCCACCATGATTCTGGGCGCTGGGCTCGACCGCACCGGCGTCCTCAATCGTCTGGCGATGGCCTTGCTGCGCGCCTCGCGCGGCGTCGAGGAACGCCTGATCCTGATGACCTCGGCAATCGCCGGCAGCCTGTCGGCGGTGATGCAGAACCCATCGGTCGCCGCCCTGTTCCTGCCGGTCGCCTCACGCCTCGCCGCCCGCACCGGCCTGTCGCTGGCGCGCATCCTGATACCGGTGGCGGCCGCCATCATCATGGGCAGCGGCCTGACCATGGTCGGCAACTCGCCGCTGATCCTGCTCAACGATCTGCTCATCGCCGCCAACGGCAACCTGCCCTCGGGCGTGGCCAGCATCAAGCCGCTGACGATGTTCGCGCCGATGCCGATCGGCATTGCCCTGCTCGCGGTCGGCCTGCTGTATTTCCGCTGGGTGGGCCGCCGCTGGCTGGGCAGCCGCGACGACCCCGCGGTCACCCCGGCGCGCACCGAAAGTTACTTTGCCCGTACCTACGGCATCGACGGCGACATGGTGGAATTGACGGTAACCTCGGAAAGCCCGCTGGTGGGCATGTCGGTAGGCGAGGCCGAAGCACAGAAAAACGCACCGCTGTATCTGGCGGTAAAAACCGCGGGCGAAGCGCGGCTGGCGCCACCGGCCGACACCATGATCTGGGTTGGCAGCGTACTCGGGGTGATGGCGCCGCGCGAACAAGTCAATGATTACGCGCAGAACAATCTGCTGCGGCTGGCGCCGCGGTTGCGGCAACTGGCCGATCTGTTCAACCCGGCACGTGCCGGTATCTCCGAAGCGGTGGTGCCACCCACCTCGCGTTTCATCGGCAAGACCCCGGCCGACCTGCAACTGCGTCGCCGGCTCGGCATCAGCCCGCTGGCGATCAATCGCGAAGGCAAGATTTGGCGCGAGGATATCCGCCAGATTCCGATCAAGGCCGGCGACATGCTGGTGTTGCACAGCATTTGGACAGACCTCGCGCTGGCCGCAGAAAAGCGCGATTTCGTGGTGGTCACCGACTACCCCAAGGACGAACAGCGCCCGCACAAACTGTGGCACGCGATGTTCGTGTTCGCGCTGGCGCTGGGGCTGGCGGTTACGGCGGAATTGCCGGTGCCGCTGGCGCTGATGACCGGCGCTGCCGGCATGTTGGTGCTGGGCGTGCTCAACATGGATGAGGCCTATGCGGCGGTCAACTGGAAGACCGTGTTCCTGATGGCCGGGCTGATTCCGCTGGGTTGGGCGATGGACTCCACCGGGACCGCCGCCTGGCTGTCGCAACGGGTACTCGACCACCTCGGCCCGAACTTGCCGCTGTGGGTGCTGCAAGCAGTCATCGGCTTGCTCACCACGGCCTTCGGGCTGGTGATCAGCCATGTCGGCGCTACCGTGGTGATGGTGCCGCTGGCGATCAACTTTGCCCTCGCGGTGGGCGGCGACCCGACCGTGTTCGCGCTGGTCGTCGCGCTATCGGCATCCAACAATTTCCTCAGCCCATCCAACCCGGTGCTGTCGGTAATCATGGGCCCAGCCGGATTTGCCTCGCGCGACCTGCTCAAACTCGGCCTGCCGCTCACTTTTATCTACCTGTCGATAGTGCTGGCAATGGTCAATCTGGTGTTTTGAACGCAACCGTCGAGGCGCGACGATCCGATCACCCCATCAACACCAATTCCTCGGCAGCGGTGGGGTGGATCGCCACGGTATCGTCGAAATCGCGCTTGCACGCGCCCATCTTCACCGCTACCGCAAAGCCTTGCAAAATCTCATCACTGCCCGGGCCGAGCAAATGAATGCCGAGCACGCGCTCGTCATCGCCCACGCAGACCAGCTTCATCAATGAGCGCTCGGCATGGCCAGCGAGCGCGCCGAGCATCGGCCGGAAGCGGCTGCGGTAAATCGTTACCGCATCACCATGCGCGGCACGTGCCTGCGCTTCGGTCAGGCCAATGCTGCCGATCGGCGGGTGCGCAAACACCACGCTGGGAATGTTGCGGTAATCCAGCCTGGCTTTGGGCTTGCCGCCGAACACACGATCCATCAGCCGCCGTGCGGCGGCAATCGCCACCGGCGTGAGCGCCGGACAATCGGTGACATCGCCTACCGCGTAGACATTTTTTGCCGAGGTGTTCTGCCACTCATCAACCGCGATGAAACCCTGGCCATCCAGCGCAACCGACGCTGCATCGAGGCCAATGCCGGTGACATTTGGTGACCGCCCCACCGCCCACAGCAGACAATCGAACCCGCCGGCAACATCGCCATTGCGGCAATGCACACGGATACCGTCGGCATCCCGACTGACCTGATCGAGCTCGTGCCCGAACACGATGTCGATTCCTCGTGTCTGCATCGCTTCGCGCAGGGCATCGCCGATGTCGTGATCGAACGGGCGCAGCAGGCGCTCGCCGCGCACCAGCAGATGCACCTCGGAGCCAAGCGCGCGCAGCACACCGGCCAGCTCGACCGCGATGTAGCCGGCACCGATCACCGCCACCTTGCGCGGCGCCGCACGCAAGCCGAAAAAGCCATCGGAATCGATGCCATGTTCATTACCTGTGATGTCGGGCCGGCGCGCATGGCCACCGGTTGCGATCAGCACATGCGTCGCCGACAGATCCTGCGTGCCGGCGTGTACCCTGCCATTGCCCAGCAATTCGCCGCGCTCAGCAATCACGCTGATGCCAAGCTCATCGAAGCGTTTGCGGTAGCTGGCGTGGATGTTGCTGATGTACTGCTGCCGGCGTGCGATGAACGCCGGCCAATCCAGCGCCACGGATTGCCCGTTGAAGCCGAGTTCCCCGGCAAGCTGCTGCGCCTCGGCCAACTCCGCCGCCAGCCACATCGCCTTTTTCGGCACGCAGCCCACGTTGACGCAGGTACCGCCCAGCGCATGCGGTTCGAGGATGGCGACCCGCGCGCCATGACGCGCCGCGCGAATGGCACCGGCAATACCGCCGGAGCCGGCGCCGAGAACGATCAGATCAAACGCCGCTGTTGCCATTACAGTATCCTCTCCGGCGCACACAACGCCGGGTCGATGATCGGTTCGCGCCGGCACAGCAGATCGGCCACCAGATGGCCAGTGACCGCCGACATGCCAACGCCCATCATGCCGTGGCCGGTGGCCAGCATCAGGTTGCGCATGCCCGGCGCTACACCGATGAATGGCAGGTCATCGATCGTCATCGGCCGCCAACCGTACCAGTCCTCGACGTGCTCGGGGCCTTCGGGCGTGTGCAGGTATTCGCGGGCACCACGCACCAGCGCACGCAGACGGGTTGGGTTCAGGCCACTGTTGTAGCCGGAAAACTCCATGGTGCTGCCCAGCCGGAAGCCATCGCGCCAGGTGGTGACGCAAACGCTGCGCTCCTTGAGCACCAGCGGCCGATTGGGTGCCTGTGCTGGCCGGGTGTAGGTGATCGAATAGCCTTTGCCGGGTTGGATCGGCAAGTTCAGGCCGAGCTGGCGGGCAACGGTGGGCGACCAAGCGCCGAGCGCGAACACAATGTCGCGGCCACGGCGCGGGCCACGCTCGGTATGCACGGCACTGACGCGATCGCCGTCGCGCGCAAACCCCACCACCCGGCAGCGTTCTTCGATCACCCCGCCGTGGGCGCGCACCACACGCGCCAACTCCGCGGCATAGCGATCCGGCCGCAGCCGGGCATCGCCCGGGAAGTGCAAGGCGCCGGCCATGCCCGGCAACAACGCCGGTTCCTCGGAAGCCAGTCGACGGCCATCCCAGCTTTCGGCGCGCACGCCAAAACGTGCCAGCACCGGCACCTCGTCGCTGGCCTTGGCCATCGCCTCGTGGTTGCGAAACACATAGAGCAGACCGCTCGCACTGAACTCGCAATCCAATTGCTGCTCACGCACCAGGGCCTCGATCAACGCGCGCGAACGCCTGAGTACGCGCGCCTTGGCCTCACCGGTGCGCAGCCAGTCGTCGAGATTGCAGCGCCGCGAAAATGCCAACAGCCAGCGCGCCAATGCCGGATCCCAGCGCGGGCGCACATAAAACGGCGCATCGGGCTTGAACATCCAGCGCAATGCCTGGCCGATCATGCCCGGCGCTGCCAGTGGCGTGGCGTGGCTGGGGGTCAGCGTGCCGCAATTGCCGTGTGAGCTGCCACAACCCACCAAGCCCTGTTCAAGCACACGCACTTGCCGCCCGGCCTGCAGCAAATAGTGGGCGCAACACAGGCCAACCACGCCGCCGCCGAGAATGAGCACATCGGAAGAATCCGTCATGGTCGCATTCTAGTGTAGTGCGTCGCACTTGGCTGCACATTCAGCGCTCGGCTGAGCCGCGAGACAACCGTTCACCGCGGCTGCGCGCAAAATCCTGAGTTACCACATCGTGCGCAACCCGACACCGATGCACGCCAAAAACCCCCAGTAGCCCGGGTTGAGGCGAAGCCGAAACCCGGGACCCCGCACCCGTTCACGCGGCCCTCGAAACCCGCGCCCCCGCACCCCGTTTATTACCACGACCCACGAAACCCGCGACCCCGCACCCCGTTTATTACCACGACCCTCGAAACCCGCGCCCCCGCACCCCGTTTATTACCACGACCCTCGAAACCCGGGGCCCCGCACCCGTTCACGCGACCATCGAAACCCGCGACCCCGCACCCGTTCACGCGACCATCGAAACCCACAACCGTGCACCGGTCAATCGCCGCCGCGCGCAAGCCTTTTCTGGCAAACTTCGCTCCATGACCAGCCTCCCCCCTTTACACATCCTCGCGGTCAGCGACCGCAATGGCCTCGATGACTTCATCGCGGTGCCGTTTGCAATCTACCGCAGCGACCCGAACTGGGTACCACCGCTGCGTTTCGAGCGGCGCCAGGCACTGGCGCCTGCGCAACCCCTGTCCGAACACGCGCAGTGGCAGCTCTGGGTGGCCTACCGCGATGGCAAACCGATCGGCCGGATCAGTGCACAGATCGATCAACTGCATCTGGATCGTTACCACGATCAAACCGGCTTCTTCGGCTTCCTCGAAGCACCCGACGACCCCGCAGTGTTCAATGCGCTGTTCGCCACGGCCGAGGCCTGGCTGCGCGAACACGGCATGGCGCGCGTGCGTGGCCCGTTCAGCCTCAGCGTCAATCAGGAATCCGGGCTGTTGGTTGAGGGTTTCGACACCCCACCCTACCTGATGATGGGTCACGCCACGCGTTACTATGAACGCCGTCTGCTCGACTTGGGTTATGCCGGCGTCAAGGATCTGCTGGCCTACGAAATGGGCCTTCCGTTCAGCCGGCCATCCAATCTGGAAAACCTGCTGGTCCGGTTCGCCAAGGATATCCACGTGCGCCCGTTCAACCGCGCGCGCAAGGCCGCCGATCTGGAAGTGCTGCGCGACCTGTTCAACGATGCCTGGTCGGAAAACTGGAGTTTCGTGCCGTTTACCGAAGCCGAGTTTGCCGCCATCGGCACCGAGCTGCTGCCGTTGATTCCGGCCGACTTCATCCAGATTGCCGAGATAGACGGCGAGCCAGTGGCGTTCATGGCGTTCATGCCGAACATCAATGAAGCGATCGCCGATCTGGGCGGCAAGCTGCTGCCGTTTGCCTGGGCAAAACTGCTGTGGCGACTGAAGGTGCGCTTCCCGAAATCGGTGCGGGTGTCGCTGATGGGGGTGCGCAAGCGCTTCCACCACACCCGTCTGGGCCCGACGCTGGCGTACGCGGTTATCAAGGCGGGCCTGCCCGCCGCACTGCGCATGGGCGTCGAGCGCGCCGAGATGTCGTGGATTCTTGAAGACAACCAGGGCATGCGCAACATCATCGAAAGCCTCGGCGGCGAGATCAGCAAACGCTACCGGATGTTCGACAAGGCGCTGAGATGATGGCGAGCGCAACGCTATCGGATTGCAAGCTGGGTTTCGTGGTGTTGGCTGGCGAGCGACCAGGCGGAAGCGCATTGGCGCAGGCAATGCGGGTCGCGGCCGGGGTGTTGGTCGATGTCGCCGGACAGACTGCCATTGCCCGCGTTTTCGCCGCGCTGCGCGCCAGCACCTGCACCGCGAACGGGCTGCTGTGCGGCCCAGCACGGTCGATCATCGAGCACAGCTCGCATTTGCAGGCGTTGCTTGCGCCTGGCGACATCCGCTGGCTGCCTCCCGCGTCCGGCCCTGCGGCGAGCGCCGTCGCTGCGCTTGCACAACTTGATAGTTACCCGGCACTGCTCACTACCGCCGATCATGCCCTGCTCACCGGCACCACCATCGATGCCTTCTGCGAACGCGCGTTGGCAAGCGATGCCGACTTCGTGGTCGGGCTGGTGCCTTACGCCTGCGTTCGCGCCGCGTTTCCGGAGAGCAAGCGCACCGTGTTGCGCTTTGCCGATGGCGGCTACTGCGGCAGCAACCTGTTTTGCGTGCGCCGCGAGCGCGGGATCAAGGCGCTGCTGTTCTGGCGTGAAGTGGAAGCCTTGCGCAAGCGGCCGTGGAAAATTGCCCGCCATCTGGGCCTGCTCACGCTGCTGCGTTATCAGCTCGGCCGCCTGCGCAGTGCCGATGCCTTTGCCGTGCTCTCGCGCAAGGCCGGTTGTCAGGTTTCGTTCGTGGAACTGCCGATCGCGCGCGCCGCCGTGGATGTGGACAGCGTGGCCGACCGCGAGCTGGCCGAGCAAATCCTGCTGCGCGATCAACAAGCGGGCGGCGCAGCGGCGACGTAAGCAAGCGCATGTTCGACAGCAGCTGTCCGTAAAGCAAAGCTTTCACCGGCCTGCGGCCGGCGATTCCCTTTTCAGGGCGAAGAGGGCCGAAAACGCCTTGCGCCGGGTCGCACGCAGGCTCGGCTGCGATGCTCGGCGTGCTTTACGGCGCGTTGTCGCACTCGACCGCGCATCCGTGCGCTACAGCTCCGCTTTTCCGCTTCATCCCACCACCATGTCGCAATGTGCCGTGGTAGCCCGGGTAGAGGCCCAACGGGCCGAAACCCGGGGCACCGCGTAGCGGTGGAACCGACATCCACACCGGAATGTTCTTGGCGCTCACCTTTGCGCTTCGCGTCCTTTGCGGACCATTCTGTTTTACGCTCTCCCGAGTCCGTAGGATGGAAAGTGCGCAGCGAAACCCATCAATCGCCGAGTCCCGTGGTCCTGAGCCTTGAGTCCCAAGCCCCGATCACCCCTGCGCAAACACCGCGCGCCATGCCACCAGCAGCGGCACCAGCGCCAGATCGCTGCGTACCGTGGTGCTGAGCAACTCGCGGCAGGCGTTGGTCTGATCGAACCACAGCGCCAGCCGTTGCCGATCCGGCGCCGGCGTCGGCAATGCTTCACCAGTAGCGAGCCGGGCACTGAGCAGTGCGGCAAAGTCGGCAGCCAGCGCCAGCCGCAGTGGCAACGGCTCGTCCTTGGCCCACCGCTCCGCCAACGCCAGCGCGCCCATGCTGCCTTGGGCAACCGCCGTCAACTCGCTGTGTACCGCCTTGCGGGTTGCCAGCGTGCCATCGCCCAACCAGCGATCGGCAACGCCGGGATTGCCACGCGCAGCGGTCAGTGCCAGCGCGGCCTGCTCGCGGTCATGGCCGTGCGCGATCAGCCAGTCGAGTGCTGCCGCGCGCTCCGGCAACCGCAACGCGATGTTCTGACAGCGGCTGCGGATGGTTGCCGGCAGCCGCTGCGGCCGCGACGTGGCGAGAAACACATAACGCCCCGGTGATGGCTCTTCCAGCGTCTTGAGCAAGGCATTGGCGGCATTGCGGCTGAGCAGATCGGCCGCTTCGATGATGACCACCTGCGCACCGCCCTGCTGCGATGTCAGCGCCAGCCACTCGGACAGCTTGCGGATCTGCTCGATGGTAATTTCGCCGCGCAGCTTTTCGGTTTTTTCGTTGATCTCCAGAGTGACGATCCGCAGGTCGGCATGACGGCTGGCGCGCGCATCGACGCAACCCCGGCATTGGCCACACGCCGGTTCGTTACCCTTGGCATTGCTGCACGATGGGCGCTGCGCAAGCTCGCACGTCTGCATGCAGGCACGGCATGCGCCGCAGGCCGGCGCGGCACCGTCAGCAACGCTGCACAGCAGCCGTTGCGCCAACGCCCGTGCCAGCACCGCCTGGCCCAGATGCTCGGGACCGGTGATCAGCGTGGCATGGCCGAGCTTGCCCTGCGCAAGCGCGCTCAGCGCGCGCTGCAACGGTTGCGACTGCCAGGTGGGCATGGACGCGCTCATGTCTGCGCGTCCAGCCATGCCTGCAAGGCCTGCTGCACCGCATCGACCACCACTGCGACCGGTTGCCCGGCATCGATCACGCGATAGCGCGCCGGCTCGGCCGCCGCACGCTGGCGGTAGCACACCCGCGCCCGCTCGAAGAAACTGCTCGCCTCGCTTTCGATGCGGTCCAGCGCGCCGCCACGGCCGCGCGCGCGCTGCATGCCGATATCGACGCAGACATCGAGCAAAAAAGTGATATCCGGTTTGAACCCGACCACCCATCGCTCCAGTTCGGCGATGCAGGCGCTGTCGACGCCACGGCCACCACCCTGATAGGCGAAGCTGGCATCGGTGAAGCGATCCGATACCACCCAATCGCCGGCCGCCAGTGCCGGCAATACCCGCTCGCGGACCAGTTGCGCGCGGGCGGCGAACATCAGCAGCAACTCCGCCTCGGCGCTGATGCTGTGCTGCACCGGGCCGAGCACCAGCTCGCGTACCGCCTCGCCCAATGCGGTGCCGCCCGGTTCGCGCGCGGTCTGCACCCGCAGCCCGCGCTGTTCCAACACGGCGACGATGGTGGCGATGACGGTGGATTTACCGGCGCCTTCGCCGCCTTCGATGCTGATCAGTTTTCCGCTCATCGACGCCTCAACTGGTATTTCGCCACCGCGCGATTGTGCTCGCTCAGGGTGGCGGAAAAATGGTGGCTGCCATCGCCGCGGGCAACGAAATACAGGCTGTTGCCGGCCGCGGGGTGCACCGCCGCCAGCAACGCATCGCGGCCCGGCATGGCAATCGGTGTCGGCGGCAGGCCAGCCCGCGTATAGGTGTTGTACGGCGTATCGGTTTGCAGATCGCGGCGGCGCAGGTTGCCGTCAAAACCCGCGCCCAGGCCGTAGATCACGGTCGGGTCGGTTTGCAGGCGCATGCCCATGCGCAAGCGGCGGATGAACACGCCGGCAATCTGTGCGCGTTCGCTGGCGCGGCCGGTTTCCTTCTCCACGATCGATGCCAGCACCAGCGCTTGCTCTGGCGTTTGCAGCGGCAAGTCATCGTCGCGCCCGGCCCAGGCCGCACCGAGTGCGACATCCATCGCCAGGGCCGCGCGCTTGAGCAAGTCGATGTCGCGCACGCCACGCGTGTAGTGATACGTCTCCGGCAGAAACCGCCCCTCGGGATGAACGCCCGGCCGATCCAGCGCCGCCATCAGTGCGGCATCGTCCATCTCGCCGAGGGTTTGCTCCAGCGCATCGTGCAATGCCAGAGCGGCACGCAATTCGCGCATCGACCAGCCCTCAACAGCGGTAAAGCGGTACTCGATGACGCGGCCCGCTTCGAGCTTGCGCAGCAACTGCCGTGGGCTGATGCCGTGGCCGACGCTGTATTCGCCCACTTGCAGCCGCTCCAGCACCTTGAGCTGAAATGCGAGCGCCCGCCATTGCCAGTCGTGGCCTTGATCGATGCCGATCGTGCGCATGCGCCGCAGCACGCGGGTGAAACTGTCGCCCGGTTTGACCTCCAACACGCGCTCGTTTTGCGCCGATGTCAGTGGCTGATCGACGAACACCTGATACTGTCGCCACAGATCAGTAACCAGCAGCACCGAAGCCGCCAGCCCCAGCGCCAGTATCAGCAGCAGCACGCGCCATGCGATGCCACGCGTCTTGTGTTTTGCCTTGGCCATTATTGCTACCTCGTGCGCGCAAACGCCGGTTCGGCCGCGGCCAGCGCCTGCATCACCACCTGCAGTTGCGGTGGCAATGCCATCTGCCGCTCGCCCACGGCACATACCGGCAGGATACCGCGCACTGCGTTGCACAGGAAAACCGCGTCGGCCTGCTCGACATCGGCTACGCACAGGCGTTGCTCGTGGCCTATGCCCTGCGCCAACAGCCATTGCCGGCAGAGGCCGGCGACACCGGCACGATCGAGCAATGGCGTCAGCCACACCCCATCGCGCAACACAAACAGGTTGCCGCTGACGGCACAGGTCGGCGCGCCCAGCGCATCGCACAGCAACGACTCGTGGATGTCCGGATCGCTCCACTCACGGCGTGCAAGGACCTGTTCCAGTCGGTTGCAGTGCTTGATGCCGGCCAGCAGCGGCTGGATGCCCAGGCGCAACTGCGACCAGCGCACGCGGCCGCCGGCAGCCGGCCACGGCGGCGGCAGGGCATGACGCGAAATCAGCAGTTGCGGCTGTGCCGGTTCGGGCGGCGCGTAACCGCGACCACCGCCACCGCGCGTGAGCAGCAGTTTGAGCACCCCGTCAGCCGCCGGCGCCAGTAACGCGGCGCAGGCGTGCACCACGGCATCGTGTTCCGGCATCTCGATTGCCAGCACCGCCGCACCGCGCCGCAGCCGCTGCCAATGCGCATCCCACCACAGCGGCCGGCCGGCGTGGATGCGCAGCGTCTCGAACACACCATCGCCGTAGTTCAGGCCACGATCGTCGGCGCGAACCGATGCCTGCTCGGCCAGCACGATCGCCACGCTCATCCGTCCATCCCCCATGCCCGCAACAGGCCGCGCGCCTTGGCGCGGGTCTCGGCCAATTCCGCTTCGGCATCGGAATCCGCCACCAGCCCGGCGCCGGCGCGAAAATGCAGGGTGTCGCCACGCAGCCAGGCGCTGCGGATCAGGATGTTCAGATCCATGTCGCCACTGCGATCGAGGTAACCCATCGCGCCGGTGTAGGCACCACGGCCCTCGCCTTCAAGCTCGGCAATGATCTGCATGCAGCGCACTTTTGGGCAGCCGGTGATGGTGCCACCCGGGAACAGCGCACGGATCACCTCGCCCGGACTGATGCCGCTGCGCAACGTGCCGCTGACGTTGGACACGATGTGATGCACGTGCGGATAACTCTCGATCGCCATGATCTCGTCGACATGCACGCTGCCTGGCATGCACACCCGGCCCAGGTCGTTGCGCTCCAGATCGATCAGCATGACATGCTCGGCGCGTTCCTTGGGATGACCGATCAACTCACGCACCTTGGCCGCATCGTCTTCGCCAGCCACGCGCGGACGAGTCCCGGCGATCGGGCGGGTCTGTACGTTGCGGCCACGCACCGACACCAGCCGCTCGGGCGATGAGCTGATCAACGCCCAAGCACCACCACTGGCGGCACAGCCGGCCCCGTCGCCGGCCACCAGCAGCCCGGCGTAGGGCGCCGGGTTGGCCGAACGCAGCGCTGCATAGAGCGTTGCAGCATCGACCACAGTCGGAAATTGCGCCTGCCAGGCGCGCGACAGGTTGACCTGAAACACATCACCGGCGCGCAGGTATTCATGCACCCGCGCCACCCCATCGAGAAAGCGCTGCGGCGAATCTTCACGCAATTGCGGCATCGCCAACGCCGGAGTTCTGCGCACGGGCTGGCTCGCACACGTGTTTACATCGGCAGCGATCCGGGCCAGCAATGCCTCGCGGCCCGGTTCGGCTACCGCCCACACCGCGCCGCTGGAGCGATCACGCAACACCGCCGCAGGGCAGCGCAGGGCCAACGCAATCGGGCCGTGTTGGCGCGCTGCCGGCAGACGCAGCACCGGTTCCACTTCGGCTGCCAGCTCATAGCCCAGATACAACGCCCAGCCACCGCGAAACGGCAGTTCGGCAGCGGCCGGCAGCGGCACCGCCGCGCGCCACTGGGCATCCAGCGCCGCGAAAAAACCGCCAGCCAGGGCATCGCCGGCAAGCGTACGCAAGTGACGTTGGTGATCGAGCACAATGCCGCCGCCATCGTGAACATGCAGGATGTCCCAACACGTCTGCTTGCCGCCGCTGGCCGCGCTTTCGAGCAACATCGGATAGCGCTGCGGCCAGGTGCGATGCAAGGCCAGCAGATCGGTGTCTGCGGGCAGCGCAACCGGCGTCAGCGCCACCATGGCAGAACGCTCACGGGAACCTCACATCCGGCCGAATACCAGACTGCAATTGGTGCCGCCAAAACCAAAGCCGTTGGACAAGGCAATTTCCACGCGCTTGTCGCGCGCGGTATTGGGCACGTAGTCCAGATCGCAACCCTCGCCGGGGTTGTCCAGATTGATGGTCGGCGGAATCACGCCATGATGCAGCGCCAACACTGAAAAAATGGCTTCCACGCCACCCGCCGCACCCAACAGATGCCCGGTCATCGATTTGGTTGAGCTGACCATGGTCTTGTAGGCATGGTCGCCCAAGGTGCGCTTCAGCGACAGCGTTTCGGCGAGATCGCCGAGCGGCGTCGAGGTGCCGTGGGCGTTGACGTACTCGACCCGGTCGGGCGCGATACCGGCGTCCTTGATCGCGGCACTCATGCAGCGCGCCGGGCCCTCGCCGTTCTCGCTGGGTGCGGTCATGTGCCAGGCATCGGAGCTGGAACCCATGCCCAGCAACTCGCAATAAATGCGCGCACCGCGGGCGCGAGCAAACTCGTACTCTTCCAGCACCAGCACCCCGGCGCCATCGCTGAACACGAAGCCGTCACGATCACGATCCCAGGGCCGCGAGGCACGGGTCGGCTCATCATTGCGGGTCGACATCGCCTTCATCGCGCAAAAACCGCCGATGGCGGTTGCCGATGATCCGCGCTCGGCGCCACCAGCGAGCATCACATCGGCATCGCCATACTGGATCAGGCGCATCGCCAGGCCGATGCAATGGTTGGCGGTGGCACAGGCCGACACTGCGGAAAAATTCGGGCCTTTCAGGCCATTGAGGATGCTCACCTGGCCGGGCAGCATGTTGATGATGGTACTGGGCACATAGAACGGTGAAATCTTGCGCACCCCGCCTTGCAGATAGCGCGCGGTCTGTTCTTCGATGCCGACCAGGCCACCGATACCCGAACCGATCAGGGCGCCGATCCGCTCGGCATTGGCTTCGGTAATTTCCAGGCCGGCATCAGCGATTGCCATCGAAGACGCCGCCACCCCGTAATGGATGAACGGGTCCATCTTCTTGCAGTCTTTGGCCGGCATCCAGGCCCCGGGATCGAAATCATGCACTTCACCGGCGATGCGGGTGGCGAATGCCGAGGCATCAAAGGTGGTGATCGGGCCGATGCCCGAACGGCCATTGACGATGCTGTCCCAGGCCGCGGCCAGATCGTTGCCGACCGGGGACACGATGCCCATGCCGGTAATCACGACGCGACGCTTCGCCATCTGCAAGCCCTCTGCTATCCAAACGCGGCCAAAACCGCGCAGCCATCGACCATTGCCACGCGATGCAAACCGATCGCGCGGCCGTGCCCGTATAAACGCACGGGGCCGCACCCAGGCGGCCCCGTCATCACCCTTGCGAGCGAATCAGCTCTTGACGTGTGCCGTTACGTAATCGATCGCCTGCTGCACGCTGGTGATCTTCTCGGCTTCCTCGTCGGGAATCTCGCACTCGAACTCCTCTTCGAGCGCCATCACCAGCTCAACGGTATCCAGCGAGTCGGCACCCAGGTCGTCGACAAACGACGCATTGGCGGTAACTTCTTCTTCTTTCACGCCGAGCTGCTCGACGACGATTTTCTTGACGCGCTCTTGAATGGTGCTCATGGGTACTCTCGACCTCCCGGAAAGGGTGCAATGATTCTCGGCGCATTGTAGTGGATAGCCGCAAGTCCACAAGACCTTCACGGCCACGTCGGTTGCGCGCCAGCGGCAACCAACCCCCTGTTTTTACCGCAACTGCATGAAACCAAACACTTATGCCATGTACATGCCGCCATTCACATGAATCGTCTCGCCGGTGATGTAGGCCGCGTCGGGCCCGGCCAGAAAGCCGACCGCACGCGCAATATCGTCGGCGCCGCCGAGCCGGCCAAGGGCAATCTGCTCCAGCAACGCGGCGCGCTGAGCCTCGGGCAGGGCGCGGGTCATGTCGGTATCGATGAACCCCGGCGCGACCACGTTGACCGTGACGCCACGGCTGCCGACCTCGCGCGCCAGCGATTTGCTGAAGCCGATGATGCCGGCCTTGGCCGCCGCGTAGTTCGATTGGCCGGCATTGCCGGTCAGGCCGATCACCGAGGCGATATTGATGATGCGGCCCTGCCGCGCTTTCATCATGCCGCGCAGCACCGCCTTGCTGGTGCGAAACACGCTGCTCAGATTGGTGTCGATGATCGCGGACCAATCCTCGTCCTTCATTCGCAACAGCAACTGGTCGCGGGTGATGCCGGCGTTGTTGACCAACACCGTGATCGGCCCCAGCGTTTTGGCGATGTCGTCGATCAAGGCGTCGACCGCCGCACCGTCGGTGACATCGAGCACGCGCCCGCTGCCGCCGTGCGCGGCCAGTCGCTCGCTGATGGCGGCCGCACCGGCGGCGCTGGTCGCGGTACCGACAACGGTACCGCCACGCGCCGCCAGATGATCGGCAATCGCCGCACCGATACCGCGGCTGGCACCGGTGACCAGGGTGACCTGGCCGTTCAGGGTTTGCTCCATCGCTGTCATTCTCCGCTACCGGCGGCCGACCAGTCGGCCAGCGCCTTGCTCAAATCCGCGGGCTCGCCGATGCCGCGCGCGTCGAGCGCGCGATCGATACGGCGCAGCAGGCCGGTCAGTACCTTGCCCGGCCCACACTCGGCAAACCGGGTTGCGCCGCCGGCTGCCAGCGTCTGCACGCACTGCGACCAGCGTACCGGCAAAACCAATTGCCGCACCAGCGCATCGCGGATCGATGGCAGGTCGTGATGCACGGCGGCGTCGACATTCTGGATCACCGGGATCTGCGGCGGCTGCCAGGCTATTGCCGCCATCACCTCACCCAATTGTCGCGCGGCATCGGCCATCAACGGCGTGTGCGAAGGCGCGCTGACCGCCAGCTTCACCGTTTTGCGCACGCCGCGCGCGGCCAGCGCGGCCAGTGCACGATCCACCGCGCTGGCATGGCCGCCGATCACAATCTGCCCGGGCGAGTTGAAGTTCGCCGGCACCACCACATCCACCGCGCTGACCTCGGCGCAGATCTCCGCCACCAGCGCATCGTCGGCACCCAGCACCGCCGCCATCGCGCCCATGCCCGCTGGCACCGCCTCCT
>PFJA01000025.1 GCA_002782905.1 Lysobacterales bacterium CG_4_10_14_3_um_filter_64_11 | reverse complement strand
ACCATGATTCAGACTACGGCATTGAGCAAGCGTTACGGCGAGCACCTGGTTGTCGATCGTGTCAGTTTCAGCGTCCAGCCCGGTGAAGTGCTCGGGTTTCTCGGCCCCAACGGGGCGGGGAAGTCGACCACCATGAAGCTGATCGCTGGCTTCATCGGCCCGAGTGACGGCACTGCCACGGTGTGCGGCCACGATGTGCAGACACAAACCCTGGCCGCGCGGCGGGTATTGGGCTACCTGCCCGAGGGCGCGCCGAGCTACGGCGAAATGACGGTGCTGGCGTTTCTCCGTTTTATCGCCGATAGCCGTGCATTGACCGGCAATCACCGTCGGCAACGCCTGGATTACGTGGTCGGCCGGTTGTCTTTGCAATCGGTGTTGCAGCAAACCATCGACACGTTATCCAAGGGCTTTCGCCGGCGGGTGGGCCTGGCCGCAGCGATTTTGCATGATCCGCCGGTGCTGGTACTCGACGAGCCCACCGATGGCCTTGACCCGAACCAGAAGCACGAAGTGCGTGGTTTGATCCGCGAGATGTCGCCGGATCGCACGATCCTGATTTCCACCCATATCCTGGAAGAAGTGCCATCGGTGTGTACGCGCGCGATCATCATCGCGGACGGCCGCATCATGGCCGATGCCACCCCGGCCGAGCTGTTGGCGCGCTCGCGTTACACCGGCGCCCTGTCGGTGCGCGCGGCCGATTCGGTGGCCGCACGTTCGGCGCTGGAAGGCCTCGCGGGTGTGGCGGGGGTGGAAAATGACCCGGTCGATGGCCGCATGATCGTGCTCGCGGTTCCTGGCCACGACCTGTTCACGGCGGTAGCCGAGCGCCTGCGCGAGCGGAGCGTGGCGTTCGCGCAGTTGCAGGTGGAACCGGCGCGTCTGGAAGACGTATTCCGCAGCATTACCCAACCCACCCTGGTGTCGCCATGAATGCAACCCGTGCGGTCTTTCGGCGTGAACTGGCGAGTTATTTCGCCACCCCGGTTGCCTACGTGTTCATCGTGATTTTTCTGTTGCTGGCCGGCATGTTGACGTTCTATGTGGGCGGCCTGTACGAACGCGGTCAGGCCGATCTACAGCCGTTCTTCCTGCTGCAGCCGCTGCTGTACCTGTTTTTGGTACCAGCGGTAGCGATGCGGCTGTGGGCGGAAGAACGCCGCACCGGCACCATCGAGCTGTTGCTTACCTTGCCGGTGACCCAGTGGCAGGCCGTGCTGGGCAAGTTTCTGGCGGCTTGGGCGTTCATTGCGCTGGCATTGCTGCTCACCTTTCCGGTCTGGCTGACCATCAACTACCTGGGCGACCCGGACCATGGCGTGATTGCCGCCGGCTACGTTGGCAGCCTGCTCATGGCCGGCGCGTTTCTCGCCGTTGGCGGCTGCCTGTCAGCCGCAACCCGCAGCCAGGTAATCGCATTCATCCTTTCGGTGGTGGTCTGTTTCGGCATGCTCTTTACCGGCTATCCGCTGGTGCTGGATTTTGTCCGCCCCTGGTTGCCGGCGCTGTTGGTCGATGCCATCGCTCAGCTGAGTTTTCTCACCCATTTTCAGGCGATCGCCAAGGGCGTTCTGGAGCTGCGTGATCTGGTGTTTTTTCTGCTGGTGATTGCCGCCTGGCTGTACGCGACCGTGTTGGTGATCACCATGAAAAAATCCGATTGAGGATTGCCGATGAATCGATTGCAAAACCGTCTGCTGGGCCTTTCCAATCTGCTGGTTCTGGCGCTGGCGTTCATGGCGTTGGTGGCGATCGGCACGGTCGGCCTGCGCGGCTGGCGTGTTGATCTGACCGAAAACGCGCTGTACACGTTGTCGCCCGGTACCTTGCGCATCATCGAAAAAATCGATGAGCCGATCCATCTGTACTTCTATTTTTCCGATCAGGCGGCACGCGACCTGCCGCAATTGCGCATCTATGCGCAGCGCGTGCGCGAACTGCTGGAAGAGATGGCATCGCGTTCGCACGGCAAACTTCGCTTGCAGGTGATCGACCCCCTGCCATTTTCCGAAGCCGAGGATCGTGCCGGCAGCTATGGTCTGCAAGCGGTGCCGGTGGGCAGTTCCGGGGCAACCCTGTTTTTCGGTCTGGTGGGTACCAATGCCACCGATGGCAAGACCATCGTCCCGTTTTTTCAACCGAGCAAGGAATCCTTTCTTGAGTACGACATCGCCAAGCTGATCTCGAGCTTGAGCACCGACCAGCGTTCGGTGGTGGCGCTGTATTCCAGCCTGCCGCTGGCGCCCGGCTACGATCCTGCGAGCGGCCAGGCCAGCGACGGCTGGGTGATCGACAATGAGCTCAACCAATTGTTCGAGTTGCGCCGTTTACAGCTGCCGATCAGCGATATTGCTCCGGATGTCGACGCGCTGGTGCTGGTACATCCCAAGGGCCTGAGTGATGACAGTCTGTACGCCATCGATCAATTCGTGCTGCGCGGCGGCAAGCTGCTGGCGCTCGTCGATCCGTATTCGGAGGCTGCTGTGGGTGCCGGCGCCGGCGACCCGAGCACGATGTTTGCCGCGCAAAGTTCGGATATGGGCAAGCTGTTCACCGCCTGGGGCGTGCAGTTCGATCCCGGCAAGGTGGTGCTCGATTCGCGTTATGCGTTGCAGGTGCAGAGCCCGGGTAGTGCGCAGCCGGTGCGCCATCTGGGTGTGCTGGGGCTGTCGGCCGAAGCGCTGAATCAGCGCGATGTGGTCTCCGCGCAGATCGAATCGTTCAATCTCTCCACTGCCGGCGCATTGACGCTGAGCGCGGACAGTACGCTCAGCCTGGAGCCATTGGCGCAGTCGTCCGATGCCGCCGCCCTCACCAGCGTGGACAAGGTACGTTTTCTGCCCGATCCCGCCAATCTGTTCGAGGATTTCAAGCCGAGCGGCGATCGCTATGTGCTGGCAGGCCGTCTCAGTGGTTCGCTGAAGACCGCATTCCCGGAGCGCAAGGCGGCCAATCAGATCGTGCAGGGCACGGCGGATGGTTCGATCATCGTGGTTGCCGACAGCGACCTGCTCGCGGATCGGATGTGGGTGAGCGTGCAAAGCGTGCTCGGCCAGCGCGCCTTGAACCCGTTTGCCGGCAACGGCGATTTTGTGATCAACGCGGTGGATAATCTGGTGGGCAGCAGCGACCTGATCGCGGTGCGTACCCGCGCCGGCTCCAGTCGGCCGTTTGCGCGAGTCGAGGCACTCAAGCGACGCGCCGAGGAGCGCTTTCGCGTCAAGGAAAGTGAATTGCAGGCGCAGTTGATCGAGACCGAGCGGCGTTTGTCGGCGTTGCAGGGGCAGCACAGCGAGGGCGGCAGCGCGCTGCTCTCCGCCGAGCAACAGGCCGAGCTGGAACGTTTTCAGCAGCAGAAGCTGCGTATCCGCAAGGAACTGCGCGATGTGCAGTTGGGCCTGAATCGCGATATCGAGGCCTTGGGCATGCACCTGAAGCTGATCAACATATTGGGCATGCCGCTGCTGGTGAGCCTGTTCGCGCTGGGCTTCGCCGGGTTGCGCGCACGGCGCCGGCGTGCCGGGTAATGGTGCAAGTAAAGCGAGGAACGGCAATGACACGAGCCCTCATGCGTCTTGCTGTGGCGGCATCACTGCTCGCGGTTGCGGTGGTATTGCTGAGCAAGCGTGCACCCGAGCGTGCCGATGTCGGTAACGGCCCGGTCTTTGCAGGTCTGAATGATCGCATCAACGCGATCGATGAAGTGCGCATCAGCGGCGCCGACAAAGGCGACGTGGTGCTGCGCCGCAGCGATGATGCGTGGCGGGTGCAACAACGCGCCGGCTGGCCGGCGGATACCGGTAAATTGCGCGACTACCTGTTGCGGCTGGCGCTGGCGCAGCGGGTCGAAGCGAAAACGGCAAACCCGGCCAACTATTCGCGGCTGGGTGTCGCGGACAGCGATGGCAAGGATGCGCGCGGTGCGCGGCTCGATATCAGCGGCGGTGGCGAGCCGCTGGCGTTGATCATCGGCGTCAACAATCCGCAAGGCAAAGGCAGTTATGTGCGGGTTCCAGACGCGGCGCAATCGTGGCTCGCCGATCTCGACATTGCCCCCGAGCGCAAGGCCGAAAACTGGTTGCAGCGCGATTTGATCGATATCGATCCGCGCCGGATCGTGGCGGTCGAAATCACGCCGGGCAAGGGCGAAACGGTCACGCTCAGTCGCAATGCCAGCAACGACACGCAATGGGTACTTGCCGGCTTGGCCAAGGGCAAGCGGCCGCTGCAAGCCGCGGTCGATGGTGTGGACGGTTTTTTGCAGGGCTTGCGCCTGGAAGACGTGGCCAAGGCCGAGGGTGCGCCGCCAGCGGATGCCTTGCAAGCGCGTTTTGTCACTGCCGATGGCCTCACGATTGGTTTGACCCTGTGGCAACACGACGAGGCGCCGTGGGCGCGCTTCACGGTGCAATTCGATGAAACGCGGGCGATGAAGCACGCCAGCGAGCGCGAGGCATTCGAACGTGCTGCGGTGCAGTCAAATGCCGACGAACCGGTCGTGGACGCTGGGATTGCGACGGCATCGTCACGGGTTGCACAGTGGCGCAGCCAAAGCGAAGTCTTCGCGCGACGGAGCGATGGCTGGCAGTTCGCGTTGTCGCCGTACAAGGTGGCCAACCTGCGCAAACCACGCACTGCGTTTATCGAGCCAGCGAAGTGACAGTATCCGCTGGCGCTGCGCGTTTCAGCCGTGCGCTGCGCGTGATTGCTGCGTTACTGGCGGCGCTGGCCGTTGCTGCCGCGGCATATGCGTCGCACGGGCTGTCCGGCGATGCACAGGCGCGGCTCAGCGTGGCAGCCGCGTTCGCGTTCGGCCATGGCGTGGCCATACTGGCGCTGGCCGGAATCGGGGCAGGTCGTGCGTTTCAGGCGGTGCTGACGGTGATGCTCGCCGGTCTGCTGTTGTTCGCCGGCAGCCTGGCCGCGGCCGCATTGTGGGGCACGTCAACCGCACTGGCGCCGTTTGGTGGCAGCCTGCTGATTCTGGCCTGGCTGGGCATTGCCGTGACTTTCGCGTTTTCGATGGCGGAGTGAGCCGATGGCGAAGCATGCACGTGGATTTGACCTGATTGCCGCACAGGCGCATCTGGCCAAGCGCGATCGCAAGCTCGGTGCGTGGATCAAGCGCATCGGCCCGATCGAACCCGATGGTTGGCGCAAGCCATTTGAAACCGTCGATGCGTTGGCGCGCTCGATTTTGTATCAGCAACTTTCCGGCAAAGCCGCCGCCACCATCGTTGGGCGGGTGGAAGTCGCGCTTGGATCACAGCGACTCGACGCCGACGCGTTGTTGTCGGTCGATGCAACCACCTTGCGCAGTTGTGGGGTATCGGGCAACAAGGTGCTGGCCCTGCGCGATCTGGCGCAGCGCGCCAGCGCCGGTGAGGTGCCCAGTGCGCGGCGGCTTTCCGGCATGGATGACGAGGCCATCGTCGAAGCCCTGACCGCGGTGCGTGGCATTGGCCGCTGGACGGTGGAGATGCTGCTGATGTTTCGTCTGGGTCGCCCCGATATCCTGCCGGTCGATGATCTGGGCGTGCGCAAGGGCGCGCAACTACTCGACAAACTCGATGACATGCCGGCACCGAAGGCACTGGCCGCGCGCGGCGAGGCGTGGGGCCCGTTTCGAACACTGGCCGGCTTGTACCTGTGGCGGATCGTCGATGGCTCGTAATCTGGGCTGCGGCGGCGCGATGGGCTTCCGGGTTTCGGGTGCGATGCGCCCCGGGTTTCGGGCGCGATGCGCCCCGGGTTTCGGGCGCGATGCGCCCCGGGTTTCGGCTTCGCCTCTACCCGGGGCCCCGGGTTTCGGGCGCGATGCGCCCCGGGTTTCGGCTTCGCCTCTACCCGGG
>PFJA01000046.1 GCA_002782905.1 Lysobacterales bacterium CG_4_10_14_3_um_filter_64_11 | reverse complement strand
CTTCATCACCTTGGTGATCGCCAGCGCCATCACCCGCACCACCGCCTGCATCACGCCCAGGTGGTAGAGCACCCCCATCAGCGCGGCAAAGAAGATGATCGTGGGCAACACCTGGAACGCGAAGATGAAGCCGTAGGTCTCGGCATCCATCAGGCTGCCAAAAATGAAGCGCGAGCCTTCGGTGACGTACGAGAGCAGCTTCACGAAGCCGTTGCCGAGCAGGTTGAACACCTCGCGTCCGCCGGGCACGCGCAGCACCAACGCCGCAAAGCCGATTTGCAGGGCAATGCCGGTGAGCACCAGACGCCAGTTCACCGCACGGCGGTTGTTGGAAAACAGCCAGGCAATACCGATCAAGGTCGCCAGGCCGAACAGCCCGAATAGAATATCGATCACGTTATGCATCCCCCGAGTGATCCGGCAGCGTAGTGCACGCACCGCGTCCGGGCAAGGCGCGCTGCAACGAGGGGGCGCCAGATCACACCCAATTCAACGCAATGGCCAGCGCCGCGAACACGGCAGCGGCACGGTGGCGGGCCAGGTGCAGCGGCAGGCTATGGCGATCTTGGAACCGCGGCACTTGAATCCGAGCAACGATCATTCACGACGGACCCCCGCTTGCGCTGAGGGTGTTAGCCTGATGGGCGGTCGCAAAACCAAAGGCGTTTGAATGGCCAGCGAACTGCACGAACTGCGCCTCGATACCGTGGTTCAGGCATTGCGCGACAGCGGCGCGCGGCGCGTGCTCGATCTGGGCTGTGGCCCCGGCGAGTTGCTGTTGCGCTTGGCGCGCGAAGCGCAATTCACCCAGATCATCGGCCTCGACATCGACGAAGCGGTGTTGCACGAGGCGCGTGCGGTGCTGGGTATTGGCTTGCCGTATCCCGGCGATCGCATCCAGGTGCGTCATGGCGCGTTCGACGTGGCGGATGCAACGCTGGCGGGCTTCGACGCGGCGGCGCTGGTGGAAACCATCGAGCATCTCGACCCGCGCCTGCTCGGGCGGATGGAAAGCGCCGTGTTTGCCAGCATGCGTCCGGCCGTGGTGCTGGTGACCACGCCCAATCAGGAATACAACGGCGTGCATGGCATGGCGCCGGGTGAACGCCGCCATCCGGGGCATCGCTTCGAGTGGAGCCGTGCACGCTTTCGCCAGTGGGCACAGGGCGTGGCGGTGCGCAATGGCTATGCCGTGGACTTTTCCGACATCGGCCCGGTGCATCCGCAGCACGGCAGTTCGACCCAGATGGCACGCTTCAGCCGGGTCGCGCAGTAAGGTTTCAAACGGTTACCGCACTCATCGCGCGGCATCGATCGCCAGCGCCAGCGCGCCGAGGATGCCGGCATTGGGTTCCAGCGCTGCCGGCACCACGTAGTCGCGCAAGGCAGCAGCGCAATCGAGCGCACCGATGTAGCCGCCCAGCCAGTGTTGTGTGCGTGCGCGGATCGGATCGAACAATGCGCGTTGCTGCATCACGCCACCGCCAAAAAGGATGCGTTGTGGCGACAGCGCCAGCGTGATCTGCGCGCACAACTGGCCCAGATAATCGGCCTGGATGCGCCAGGCTGGGTGATCGGCCGGCAACTGCGCCAGGCTGGCACCGTGGCGGGCGATGATCGCCGGGCCGCTGGCCAGGCCTTCCAGGCAATCGCCGTGAAACGGGCAGATGCCGTTGAAGTGCAGGTCATCGGGGTGTCGGCGTGGGCGCAGATGGCCCAGTTCGGCATGCAGCAGGCCATGCAACGGCTGGCCATGCACCATCACCCCGCCGCCGATGCCGGTGCCGACCGTGACATACACCAACGGGTCGAGATCGCGCCCTGCGCCCCAGCGCTGCTCGGCCAAGGCCGCGGCGTTGACGTCGGTATCGAGGGCGATTGGCAGGGACAGCTGTTTTTGCACGCTGCCGAGCAGGTCGAAGCCGCTCCAGCCGGGTTTTGGCGTGGCGCCCAGATGCCCGTATGCGGGCTGTTGCGGGTGTAGATGCAGCGGCCCGAAGCTGGCTATGCCGACGCCATGCAATGCGCCATGGCGCGTTGCGGCATCGCGCAGAAAGCGCAGCGCCTGTGCCAGTGTGGGTTGCGGATCGCCGGTCGGGCAACGCGCGCAGGCGAGCAGTTCGCCATCGGCGTTGCCGATCGCGAATACGGTTTTGCTGCCGCCGGTTTCGATGGCAGCGAACAATGGCGCGTTGCTCACGATCGCGTACTCATGGCGATTGCAGCCAACGTAGATCGTACGGCAACAGGGCAAACGGGTCCGGGCACGGCCCAGCGTGCAACAGGTCATGCCAGTGCGGCTCGGCAAGCGCCGGCAGTTGCGCCGGATCGACGCGCACCGGCTGGGCGCTGAGGTTGTACAGGCCGATAAAGTGCGTGCCGCGGGCGATGCCGAGCAGGCCGGGTTCGGCAAACGCCAGCGCACCCATCGGCACGCTCGGGCGCAGGCTGGCGCAGCGACGCCGCGCCTGAATCAAGCGATCGATTCCTGTGCGCAGGCGATTGAAAGGCTCCGTCTGCGCCAGTGCCCAGTCCATGGCGGGCCGATGCAGTTCACGGCCATCGTCGTCGCCGGTGCGGCGGTATTCCGTGTGGTTGCCAAGGCCGTATTCATCGCCCATGTAGAGCAGCGGGACACCGGCTGCACTCAGGGCAATGGCATGCAGCAGCAGATGCCGGCGCACGGCCAGCTCAATCGCTTCGTCATCGCCTGCGGCCAGCGCGCGATGCAGGCCGAGCAGAGACGCCGCCATGCCATTGCTGCCATGGAATGCGTGCGGGTCGGAACTCTGGAACGCCTCGCCTTCGGCGTAGCTGTCAGGTTCGCTGCCGGCATAAAAGCGCGCAATGCGGGCCAGATCGAAGCCGTCGTGACCGGTGTGGCCGGCCGCTTCCTCACGCAATACCCACCAACCGATGTCGTCGTGGCAGCGCACGTAATTGAGCCAGGCACAGCCGGCCGGTGCCGCCGGTGTGCGCGCAATCACGTCAGCCAGAATGTCGGCGCGTTGCTCGGCCAACGCCGCCCAGCTCGCGGCCATCAGGCTGCTGTGATAGGCGAGCTGGCATTCCGTGCCGGCCTGATCGCCAGTGCCGAAGTAGGGCGACACCGCGGGCAACGGCATGATGACTTCAGCGTTGAGCGCAACACTGGGCGCGGCGATGTCGAGGGTCGCACGCAGTGCCTGCAACACGGCATGGGCTTCGGGCAGGTTGCGGCAATCGCTGCCGGCCCGTTTCCACAGGTAAGCCGCCGAATCCAGCCGGAATACCTCCACGCCGCGATTGGCCAGTCGCAGCAGGGCCAAGGCCATGTGCTGGAACAGGTCGGGGTTGCTCCAATTGAGATCCCACTGATAGCGGTTGAAGGTGGTCCACACCCAGGCGTCGAGTTCGGCAACGAACGTGAAGTTGCCGGGTGCCGATTTGGGAAATACCTGCTGCAGGTCGGCTTCCAGGCGCGCGATCTGCGCGTGATCGGTGAGCACGTGGAAGAACTGCTGGAAGGGTGCATCGCCGGCACGCGCCGCCAGCGCCCACGGGTGATCGTCGGCGCAATGGTTGAGCACAAAATCCGCCGCCAGGCTGATGCCATGCTCGCGCAAACGCGCAGCCAGGGCTTCGAGAGTGGCTGTGTTGCCCAGCGTCGGCTCGACCTGGCCGTAGTCGCTGACCGCGAAGCCGCCATCGTTGTCGCCAGCGCGGGATTTCAAAAACGGCAGCAGGTGCAGATAACGGATGCCCAATGCGTGCAGATACGGTACCCGTTCGCGTACACCATCGAGCGTGCCGGCAAAATGTTCGACGTAGGTGCTGTAGCCGATCATGTCGGCGCGATCGAGCCAGTCGGCGGGGCGCGCGGCATCGAGCGCGTACAGATCGGTAGGGCGATGGTTGATCGCGTGCACCAGACCGGCGAGCAGGCAGCGCAGCGGTTCAGCGATAGTGCCGTCCGTGGCATAAAGCGAGGACCACAGCTCGAGTAGACGCGGGCCATGGGCATCGAAGCGTGCCAGTGCATCGTCGCGACGCGGTTCGGTGAGCCCGGCGGCGAACTGCCGCCGGGCGGTTGTGAACAGATCGGTCATGGCTGCGTGTCAGCCCTCAAAACTCGTAACGCAGACTGACCTGGGCCGAGCGTCCCGGTATCGTACGGGCACGGATGATGTTGTCCTGGCCGGCGATGATCGAACCCTCTTCCGACTCGGTTATCGCAAACGTGTCGAACAGGTTGTTGACATCCAGCGCCAGAACCAGCGTGTCGGTGAGACGATAGTTGGCGAACACATTCACTTGCGCATAGCCCGGCATCTTGAGCGCGTTGTTGTCCTGCGCAAACGAGGCGCTGGTGCCGATGAGGTTGACGCCGAGACGGAAGTCGTAACCTTCGTAAGCCGCGGTGCCCTGATAGATGAAGTCGGCCTGACGACGCGGTGTATTGCCTTCGACCGCGGGGGTGATCTGATCCTTGTTGATCTCGGCATCGGTCCAGGTGACGCCGCCGGTGAACGAGAACTGATCGATCTGGTACGAACTCTCAAGCTCGACGCCATAGGCCTCGAAGGTGCGGTCGAAGAAGCGCTGGCTGGTCAGTTCGAAGTTCTGTTCGCTGGTCTCGGCGTGGAAGCCGGTGATGAACACGTTCAGATCGCCCTGACGCCATTTCACCCCGACTTCCTGTTGCTTGACCACATCCACCGATTGCCGGGCATTGACATTGCCATCGGCCTGCACGACGCCGAACAACAGGCGATCGGCATTGGCACGGCCACCGCGACTGATCCGGGCAAAGCCGGCGAGGTCGTCAGTGAACAAGTAGTTGGCGCCAAACGAGTACGAGGTGTACGACCAGTCGTAGTTGACCGGATTCTGATTGGCAACATCGACCAGCGACACGCTCCGCTCGGTCTGCCCGATGATGCCGTCGCCGTTGACATCGAAGTCGGCCGCCTGCACCGTGCCGGCGAAGCTGCCATCGGCATTGCCGTAATCTTGACGCACGCTGGCATCCAGCGTCAGACGATCCATGGTGAAGGTCAGCGCGGCATAGGGTGCGTCGATGTCGTAATCGACATCGTAGCTGCGGGTGCAGCAATTGCCCCAGAATGGCACGCCGAACGCATACAGACCTCCTTGCGAGAATGGCGTGCCATCGGCTGCGAATACGTTGATCAGCGCCGCGTTGTTGCCTTTCACTTCCTGCAGATAGGAGTTCCACGTCCAATCCAGCGCGATCGTCTGTGACGACTTGTAGTAGCCGGCGACGAAGTCCAGTTGCCGGCCCTCGCCCAGATCGAAGGCACGCGAGAGTTTGAAATCATTGGTGGTGTTGTCGAGCGAGTTGATCTCGCTGTTGAACAAATGCGTGCGCATCACCAGGCCGGTGAACGCTTGGCCGGCATTGGGGCCATTGGCGTAAGCCAGCGTTGCGCCAGCGCCGGCAATGGATTCGGCAATCGCAGTTCCGCCGGTTACCTCGGCCGGGAACGGCGACACGAAGCGGCCATCGGTATCGGCGGTGCGGAAGCGGTCGGCCAGTTTCCAGCCGCCACCGAGTTCGAACTCCAACTCGGTACCAAATGCCGTGCTGCGCGGATGCATGCCGTCGTCGATGTCGGTGACGCGGCGGTTGTTTTCGCCGTCGAGGCCGAAATCGGTGCGCAGGAACGGGCTGTGCGGGGTGTCGTGCTTGGCGTCGAAGCCGGGCAGGCTGCCGAGGCTGGGCTTGCCATTGCTGCCGTCGGCGAGCACCGGCATCGGCAGGATACCGATCGCGCGATCGTTCAGGTGCTTGAAGTTGAAGCGGATGAAGCCGTTGTCGAACGCGCGGGTGAGGTTGGCCTTGATCTGGCCGCCCTTCTCGGCGGTGTAGCCGGCATCGCGCACGCTGTCGCCACTGCGATAGAAGCCGCCAACATGGAAGCGCCAGTCGTCGTTGATCGGCGCGCCGTAATGGAAGTCGTAGCGGGTGTTGTCGAAGCCTTCCAGCAATCCGCGGCTGATGCCGGCGCTGCCACCCTCGACTTCCCCGGTGTTGCTGATGAAGTTGATGATGCCGCCTGGCGAATTGCTGGCAAAGGTGGACGCCGAGCCGCCACGGATTGCCTCTACCCGATCCAGGCTGTAATCGTTGCGCAGGAAGATGTCGGCGTTGCCGAACGCGATGTCGCCAAACTCCAGCACCGGCAGACCGTCTTCTTGCAGTTGCAGGAACTTGGCACCGCCGGATGCCACCGGCAGCCCGCGTACCGCGATATTGGCGTTGCCTTCGCCGCCGGACGCTTCCGAACGGATGCCGGGAATGTTGCGGAAGATCTCGGCGGTGGAGCGCGGTGCCGAGTTCTGGATCGATTCGATGCCGATCACGCTGCTCGAAACGCTCTCCTGCATCCGCGTGCGCTTGCCCGAGGTGCCGGTGACGATCACCGCGTCCAGATCGATCGCATCGTCCACGCGCGTGCGCTGGCTGTTGTCCGGGTTGTCTTGCGATGCGCTGTTGTCCTGTGAAAATACCGGCGCCGACGCCAGTGCGGCGGCGATCGCCAGCACCAGTGCGCCATGATGATGCGATTGCATGTTGTTCATGATGGTTGCCCTCCCAGGTCGATTCCGACGGTGTCAGCCACCGTCTGGCGCGCATTGTCTGCACGTTTTGCAATCGATTGCAAGCAAAGAGTTGAAATTCGTGCTTTCAGCGTCAGGCAAAGTAGAATAAACCCAGATAAAGGGAAGTGGGTGGCCGGATTGGTTTCAGTGACTTCGTTGCAGTGCAGCAACTGCAATCGATTGCAGTATGTCATCATCCGCGCACCGGAGCACTGTGGGGAAGGCAATGCCGAACATCGATACCAGCTTGAGTGGCATGGATCTGGCGATCATCGCGATCTACGCCATCGGCATCGTTGCCTTGGGTTTGATCACCTCGCGCCGCAGTGCGAGCGCTGAGGATTATTTCCTCGCCAGCCGCTCGATGCGCTGGCCGACGATCGGGCTGGCGTTGCTGGCTTCCAACATTTCCTCGACCACCCTGATTGGCCTTGCCGGCGCCGCGTATGCCATCGGCATCTCGGTGTACAACTACGAGTGGATGGCGGCGCTGGTGCTCGCATTTTTCTGCGTGTTCTTCCTGCCGTTCCTGCTGCGCTCGAAGGTGTACACCCTGCCCGAATATCTGGAGCGCCGCTATGATCGCCGCGCACGATTGTATTTTTCCGGGCTGACCATCTTCCTCAACATCGTGGTCGATACCGCCGGCACCCTGTTTGGCGGCGCGCTGATGCTCAAGCTGGTGATGCCCGGCCTGCCGCTGTGGCAGATCGTGGCGATCCTGGCCGCTTCGGCCGGTGTCTACACCGTGGTCGGCGGCCTGCGCGCGGTGATCTACACCGAAACCGTGCAAGCGGTGATCCTGCTCGGCGCTTCGTTCTTCATTGCCTGGTTTGCGTTCGACAAGGCCGGCGGCTGGAACCATGTGATGAGTTCGATCGATCCGGCCAAGCTGTCGCTGGTGCGCCCGAACGACGATCCCGGCGTGCCCTGGCTTGGCACTTTGATCGGGGCATCGCTGATCGGGTTCTACTTCTGGTGCACCAACCAGTTCATGGTGCAGCGGATACTGTCGGCCCGTGATGAAAACCATGGTCGCTGGGGCGCGCTGTTTGCCGGGTTTCTGAAGTTGCCGGTGTTGTTCCTGATGGTGTTGCCGGGTACTTGCGCCATTTTGCTGTACCCCGAGCTGGCACGCGCCGATCTGGTCTATCCGACCCTGGTGTTCGACCTGTTGCCGCATGGGCTGATCGGGCTGGTGATGGCGGGCTTTTTCGCGGCGATCATGTCGTCGATTGCCAGCACCTTCAACTCGGCGGCCACGCTGCTGACCATGGATTTTATCCGGCCGTTGCGCCCCAATGCCGACGGCGCGTCACTGGTCCGTACCGGCCGTATCGCGACGCTGGTGTTCATGGTGTTGGCGGTGTACTGGGCGCCGCAGATCGAGCGCTTCGCCTCGCTCTGGCAGTATCTGCAAGCGGTGCTGGCCTATGCGGTGGGGCCGATCTGTGCGCTGTTTCTGGTCGGTCTGTTCTGGCGCGGTGCCAATGCCACCGGTGCGCTGGCCTGCATCGTGGTCGGTGTGCTCGGTGGCTTCGGCCTGTTTTACTTCAACGTGATGGCCAGCGCACCGTGGTCGCTGCACTTTTTGTACATTACCCCGATCTTGTTTCTCGCCTGCTCGGCGACGCTGGTACTGGTCAGCCTGTTCAGTGATCCCGATCCGCGCTCGGATGACTCGATGCGCTGGACGCCGGCGTTCTTCCGCGCCGAGTCGCTGGCGCTGCAAGCGGTACCGTTGTGGCAGAACTATCGGGTGCTGGCGGTGATGCTGGTGGCGGCAACGGCGGCGCTGGTGTTCTGGTTTCGTTGATCAAGCCGATTCGCGCACGATCAATTGCGGTGCGATCACCGTGGTGTTCACCGGCTGGTTGTTGCTGCGGGCGATCAACTTGTCGACCAGCAGGCGTGCGCCCAGGGCGAGGTCCTGCCGTATCGTGGTCAGTGATGGATGGCTGTAGGCAGCCAGCGCGATGTCGTCAAAGCCGATCACCGACACGTCCTGCGGCACACGCAGGCTGGCATCGGCCAGTGCCCGGATCGCGCCGACCGCAATTACGTCGGATACCGCGAAGATCCCATCCGGGCGGGCGCCCTTGGCGAGCATCGCCTTGACTGCGCGATAAGCGTCGTCGAGCTCGAACTCGGTGCGCACCAGCAGTGCTCGATCGGGGGTCAGGCCCTGTTCGGCCAGTGCGCTGCGATAGCCTGCAAAACGCGGTGTGATTTCCGGCAAGCGCTCGTCGCCGAGAAACGCAATCTGGCGGCGACCGTGTTCGAGTAGATGACGGGTAGCCAACAACCCGCCGAGGCGATTGTCACTGCCGACACTCGGGTAAGCCTGATCGGCAAGCTGCTCACCCCAGGCGACGATTGCCAGGCCGCCTTTGGCGGCGCGGTTGATCGCCTCGTGCTCGAAGCTTTGCCCGATCAGAATCACGCCGTCGGCTTGCCCGCCATTGCGCAGATCCTCGATCCAGCCTTCCTGATGTTTGGCGATCTTGCTCAGCAACATGCTGTAACCGCGGCTGGTGAGTTCGTCAGCCAGCAGCGCCAGCATGGTCATCATGAACGGGTCATACAAATGCTGCGCGCGCTGATGCGCCAATGGCACTGCGACCGAGACGATGCCGGTACGTTTGGACCGCAGGCTGCGCGCCGCCGGATTGATGCGGTAGCCGGCATCGGCGGCGATTTTCTGCACCAGTGCGCGGGTGCGGGTGGCGACCGCCGGGTTGTTGGCCAGCGCGCGCGACACGGTGGATTCCGACACGCCCGCCATGCGTGCGATGTCGCTCATCTGCAGCGGCCCGCTGGGCACTTTGACCGATTTGCGTGGACTCATGTCGCCAGTGTAGTGCGATTCACGGCGTTGTCCGCAGCAACGTGTCGATGATCGTTACTGCCACGCCCACCGGGTGGGCTCCTGCAAAGGCAGAGCCGCGCTTTTTTGTGGGAGGCGGTCTGCCATCGAATTGATCCCGCGAAAAGCTTTGCGCGCAGGCGCGCTCGCACACGCGGCGAGCCGCCCCATGAAATGCCTGTGAACGACCCAGCGCGAAGCGAGCGCTGTTGCGAAGCGGTCGGCGGCGGCGCTGCCGGTGGCTTGGGTGGTGCCGGTGGCGCTGGTGGCGCTGCCGGTGGCTTGGGTGGTGCCGGTGGCGCTGGCGGTGCCGGTGGCGCAAACCACTCAACCTCGCGCAGGCCCGGCGTGGCAACGTCGAGTTGTTGCTGGCGTTTGTCGCGCAATACGGTAAACGCGATCGTGCTGTCCGGGGCTTTGTCGCGCAGCGCACGCATTACCTCGCGCGGGCTTTTCACTGCGCTGTCATCGACGGCGGTGATCACATCGCCTGCCTTGAGCTGGTCGAGGCCATCCTTGCCATCGCGCAGCACCAGCACGCCGGTCTGGGTACCGAAGTAGTGGCCGAGGCCGGGATTGATTTCGGCCAGGCTCAACCCGCTCCAGCGGAACGCCTGACGCAGCCGGTTGAAGCGGCAGTTTTCCGGTTTTTCGGCGCACCCAGCGAGCGGCGCGATGCGTGCGATTTCCATCTCGACACCGGGGTCGATGATGCCGTGGAACCGCCCAGCGCCTTCATGGCCCGGGTGCGGCACCATGGCATTGCCATCGTGACGCCACATCATCACGCCCGGCATCGATTCCGCCGTGAGCGTTAGCTGATGCTCCTTGCCGTCACGTTGATAGGTCAGTGCGACGTGATCGCCGTCCTTCAGTTCGCCAATCAGCTTGCGCGTCTGCGCCATGCGCTCACGCGTCGACGCGCCGACGATCTTGTGACCATTCACCGCCAGTAGCCGATCGCCGGAATGCAGGCCGGCTTTGGCGGCCGGGCCGTCGGGGGTGACCGCGGCGATCATCACGCCGCCACCATCCGCGTTTTCCGCCATGACGATGCCGATGATGGGGCGCGACATATCAAGGCTGCGCAATTGCATCACCATGTGCTCGTGCAGCCGCTCGGGGTCCGCACCGATTTGTTGCCGCGACAGTTCGGCCACGCGGCGGGCAGCGTCGCGCAGGTGCGCCTGCGCCTCGGCCAGTGCGGCCTGGGTGTCCTCGGACGCCGCCGGCGCGGATCTATCCTGCGCTGACGCGGGATGTTGAAAAAGTGCGGCGGCAAGGATGATGGCCAACAGTATAATTTTCATGATGTTTTTCTCCTGCGATCGGTCATTGATGCTTGGGGAAGCTCCGAACAAGCCCCGTTCTTCGTCATTGCGAGCGCAGCGAAGCAATCCACCGTTTTGTCTTTAAGGAAGTTTCTGGATTGTCACGTCGCTTCGCTACTCACAATGACAGCTTGTTCAGAGCATCCTTAGTAGGCGTAGACAAGGGCGTCGGCGCTGCTCTGCTCGCCGCGTGTGGCCAGCCATTGTTCGGTAGCCTGCAGGCCGGCGAGTTCGCGCAACACCTGCACGCGTTGCTGCCATAGCGGACGCCGCGCGTCAGGATTCAGTGCAACGTTGCCAAGCTGACTGTCGATAACGGCCAATTGGTCTTCAAGATCGGTGCTGAGCGACATCAACGGCGCGCTGGTGCTGATGTCGCTGCTGGCTGAGATCAGTGCTTCCAGTTGCGCCGATTGCGCGAGCAACTGGGGCAACGGGTCCGCTGCGGATGCCGTGTCTGCGTTGGCTTGTTCGGGCGCGGTGCGCAGCAAGCCGGCAAGCACCACAGCCAGTGCCAGCGATGCAGCCAGCGCCCATGGCCAGTGTCGCCGCCGCTGGCGTTCGCGCTTGGCAAGCGCCGCCGCGAGCGCTGGCCACGCGGGGCGCGCTGGCGCTTGCAGCGGCAGTGCGCGCAGAGCAGCAGCGACCGGGATGTCGCTGCGGTGAGCGGGATGGTTGCGGTACAAATCGTCAAGCATGGCGTCGTTCCTCTTCCGCGCACGCGGCGTGCGCGGGTTCCTGCAGCAGGGCGCGCAGGCGGCGGGTGCCGCGCGCGAGTTGCGATTTGGAAAAGCTAAGGCTGCGCTGCATCGCCCGGGCAATTTCGTCGTGGGTGTAACCCTCGACGTGATACAGCCAGAGCACGCTGCGTGTGGTGGCTGGCAGTTGATCCAGCGCGCGTAGCAGAAGCGCATGATCGGTGGCGGTCGGCGGCAGCAGTTGCTCATCGGATCCGAGTTCGGGCTCCGGCGGCTCATCGCTGTAACTCACCGTGCCGCGCCGACGCAGGCGCATCAGCGACTCGTTGACCGCGATCCGGCGCAGCCACGCCCAGAACGGCGATTCACCACGAAAACTGCCGATCCGCTCGAACAGGCGCAGCATGGTGTCGTGCAATACATCCTGCGCTTCTTCGCGATCACTGAGCAGACGCAGCGCAATGGTGTACAGCGGACGCTCGAAGTGTCGATAAATCTGTTCGAAGGCATTGGTATCGCCGGCGCGCGCTCGCGCGATCAGCGTCGCAGGCAGGTCGATGGCGAAGGTGGATGGCGCGCTCACAGGCCATAGGATGCGCCTGCGACCGTTATGGTCGCAGGCGCGGAGGCGGCGCGGCAATCAGAAGCGGGTGCGGATGCCGATGAAGGTGGCGCGTGGCCGGCCGGGGCGGGCGCCGGCCGGGCGCCGCGAGGCGATGTAGTGCTCGTCAAACAGGTTTTCCACACGGGCGAAGATGTCGGTGCCGGCGGTGAGTGTATAGCTGGCGGACAGATCGAAAACCCAGGCAGATTCGGTGGCTTCGCTGGGCAGCGGCGTGCCGCGACCGGCGACGGTACGCATGCGATCCGCGTACGTGGTGGCAAGGCGCGTATTCCAGCGTTCGCCCGCCAGCCCGATTTCGGCATGGAACATCTGCTCGGGCAGATAGGCCAGCTTGTCGCCATCGAGTACCTCGCCAAACTCTTCGAATGCGCTGATGAAGCTGCTGCGGAACTCGGCGTCGGTGTAGGTGTAGTTGAACGACAGCGGCACGCCCAGCGCCCAGCCATTGGCGCGGCCGAGATCGTAGCCGAGGCTGGCTTCGACGCCGCGGATGCGGGTCTTGCCGGCGTCGAACTGGTCGCCGATGGTGCAACCGCCGCCCGAGGACTCGGTGCAGGTGCCGACCAGATTGGAGTAGTCGTTCCAGAACCCGGTCAGTTCGGCGTTGACCGCGCCTTGGTGCCAACGCATGCCGAGTTCGGTATTGGTGCTCTTTTCCTCCTCGGCCGTGGAGCCTGGCGCCGGTGGGCTGAAGCCGCGGTGGACACTGGCGAACACCGTGTAGGCATCGCTGCCGAGCCAGGTCACTCCGATACCGGGGCTGAGGTTGGAGACGCGGTTTTCCCGTATCCGCGTCGGCGCCAGTTCGCGGCCGTTGCTGGCGCGCACGAAATCGGTGCGGGTGAGGTCGACGGTTTCGTAACGCAGGCCGGGGGTGACGATCCACTGGCCGTGGCGCATCTCGTCCTGAACGTAGAAGGCAACGGCCTCGGCCTCGCCGATGCGGTTGTCCTGGGTGCCGGGCGCGCCATTGCGGGTCAACACCAAGCGGCCATTGTCCATGCGGAAGCGGTCGTCATCCTGGAAGCGATCCTCCTCGTCCTCGTGATAGCGCGCGCTGAGCTCGATCTGGTGGGCCACTTTGCCGGTATCGAGTTGCCAGCCGAGTACGCTTTGCAAGCCATTGGCCACATAGCTGCGCCGGTTGTTGCGCACGTTGAAGGCGTTGTCTGGGCTGCTGGTGCCACGAATCCAGGCCAGTTGTTGGGCGAAGTCGTCGGGGTTATCCAGGATCCGCGCGATGCCGATGCCGCCCACGTCGTTGAGCTTGAACCAGTTGCGCTCGAACTCGGTGCGGTAGGCCACGGTGGTGAGATCGAGCGACGGGCTCAGTTCAATGCGGTGGCGCAGTTCGTGCTGGTCGTGGTTGGTGGTGATGTTGTCCAGTTGCGAACCAGCATAGCGGCGATTGGGGTTGGCGCGGAAATCGGCGTCGCTGAGGCCGAGGTAGGTCTCGTTGGCATCTTGCTCGGTGTGCGCGATCTTGAACTCCAGTTCCTGGTAGCGCTTGGCATCGGCGGCGCTGGTGAGCAGCAACTTGCCGACATAGTCCTCCAGGTTGTAGCCGGTGTCGTCGCCGGCCGGGCCGGCGCTGTCCAGGCGCTTGAAGCCGTCAGTGTTCTGCTGCACGGTTTCCAGCAGGAAGCCGGTGCGCTCGCCGCGCCCGCCGACCCAGGCATGGCCAAGCGTGGTCTGGTCGCTGCCGTAGGCGAAGTCGACCAGGCCGCCGAACGCGTCCGGAATCGGCGTCGATACCAGGTTCAGCGCGCCGCCAGTGGTGCGCGGGCCGGTCTTGATCGCGGAGGAACCTTTGCGCACTTCCAGCGCGCTCATGCGTGCCATGGTCGGGAAGTAATACGCCGCCGGCGCTGCGTACGGTGCCGGCGAGATCAGCACGCCATCCTCCATCAGCGTGATCCGACTGCTGCGGTCGGTGCCGGAGCCGCGGATGCCGATGTTCGGGCGCAGGCCGAGGCCTTCTTCATCAATGGCGTAAACGCCCGGTACTTGGCGCAGCACGCGCTGCACGTCGCTGTAGTTGAACTGTGCAAGGGTTGCATCATCGAGAAACTGCGCTGAGCCGGCGGTTTCCTGAGCGCTTGCGCTGTTGCCGACGACGCGCAAGCGATCGAGTCGGGTCGCAAAGCTGGCCCGATCCGCCGGTTCGGCGACGGCGACGGCAGGCAGCAGCGCTACGGTCGCGAGCGCCGTCATCACGGCCAGGCTGAGTGTGCGAATTACCGGTGCGCGTGATACGGACATCGTGTTGTCCCCTATACGATCAGTGGTTGGATGGGCAGCCGTTGAGTGGCTGTGCGCTCATGCTAACGCAAACGCGAACGATTCGCAATAACTAAAGATCGCGTGACCTCATCAATTCGTCGTGGGGCGGGTTACCATGCCGTTCGTTTGCGCACATCCACTTCCGGGGAACTGCTGATCATGGATATCGTTGCCATTGCGTTTTTGCTGTTTGCCGTTGTCACCGTGCTCAAGGGGGTGCGGATCGTGCCGCAAGGGTATGAATGGACGGTGGAGCGTTTCGGCCGTTACGACCGTACTCTGCTGCCAGGCCTTGGTCTCACCGTGCCGTGGGTGGAAGCGATCGGCCGCAAGTTGAACATGATGGAGCAGGTGCTCGATGTGCCCTCGCAGGAAGTCATCACCAAGGACAACGCGGTGGTGCGGGTCGATGGCGTGGTGTTCTTTCAGGTGCTGGATGCGGCCAAGGCGGCGTATGAGGTAGCGCAGCTTGAAATCGCGATCCTCAATCTGACCATGACCAACACCCGTACCGTGCTCGGCTCGATGGATCTGGACGAATCGCTGTCCAAGCGCGACGAGATCAACGCACGCCTGCTGGCAGTGGTGGATGAAGCCACGCATCCGTGGGGGATCAAGGTCAACCGGATCGAGATCAAGGACATCCAGCCGCCACGCGACCTGATCGATTCAATGGCGCGGCAGATGAAAGCCGAGCGCGAGAAGCGCGCCAATATTCTGGAAGCCGAGGGCTTCCGCCAGGCCGCGATTCTCAAGGCCGAGGGCGAGAAGCAGGCGGCAGTGCTGGAAGCCGAGGGCCGGCGTGAGGCGTCATTCCGCGATGCCGAAGCGCGTGAGCGGCTGGCGCAGGCCGAGGCCAAGGCAACCGAACTGGTCAGCGATGCCATCGCCAAGGGCGATGTGCAGGCGATCAACTATTTCGTCGCGCAAAAATATGTCGAAGCGCTGCGTGAGTTTGCCCACTCGCCCAATCAGAAGACGCTGTTGATGCCGATGGAAACCACCGGCATCCTCGGTTCGCTGGCCGGCATCGTGGAAATCGGTCGTGCCGCTGGCGCGGCGAACACCGGCGCGAGCGCTGCGCGTGCCAACCCGTTCCTGAAGCCGGAGTAAGCCATGCACTTGATTGGCGAAAACTGGTTCTGGTGGGCACTGGCGTTGCTGCTGCTGGCGGCCGAGGCGTTGGTGCCGGGGGTGTTTTTGCTCTGGCTCGGCCTGGCCGCAGGCGGTACCGCCGTGCTCAAACTGCTGTTGCCGGGCATGACGCCCGTTGCGCAGTGGATGGTGTTCTCATTGCTGTCGCTGGTTTCGGTCGGGGTGGCGTGGCGGATTCGCCGCAGCAGTTCGGCCAAGGCAACCGATCAGCCGTTGCTGAACCAGCGTTCGGCGCAGTTGGTGGGCCGGGTGTATCCGCTCGACACCGCCATCGTCAATGGCCGTGGACGGCTGAAAATCGGCGATGCCTATTGGCATGTGGAAGGCCCGGACAGCGTGGCGGGTGTGCGGGTGCGCATCGTGGGTGTGCAGGACATGGTGTTGCGTGTGGTCGCGGTGGGTTGAGTTTGATGAAAGCAGGACTGCGGTCTTGGCGATTGATGGGTTTCGCTACGCTCTACCATCCTGCGGACTCGCGAAAAGCGCAAGGCACTCGGGTCTGCAACGGACGCGAAAGACGCAAATAACAGCGTTGGGTGGGTAGCGGTCGGGTTTCGCCACGCGCTACCCGACCTTGCACTGGCCCGGCTTCGTGCTTTCCTTTGCGTACTTGGCGTCCTTCGCGCACCACTGCTCTTCCCGCGTCCCGAGTCCCGGCTTCTCTGCGATAATGCACGCCTTCCCCCCGAGGCGAGCGCCATGATTCAGCATACCGTTCTCAATGCCAGCCACCGCGCCCTGGGCGCGAAGATGGTTGATTTCGGCGGTTGGGACATGCCGATCCATTATGGATCGCAGATTGAGGAGCATCATCAGGTGCGCCGTGATGCCGGCATGTTCGATGTCTCGCACATGACGGTAGTGGATTTGCACGGAGCCAATGTGCGGCCGTTTTTGCGCCATCTGCTGGCCAACAACATCGACAAGCTCAAGGTGCCGGGCAAGGCGCTGTATTCGTGCATGCTCAATGCGAATGGTGGTGTGATTGACGACCTGATCGCCTATTTTCGCGACGAGACCTGGTTCCGGCTGGTGGTGAATGCGGCAACGCGCAACAAGGACATGGCGTGGCTCAACGCGCAGGCAGCTGCTTTCGCGGTCGATGTCAAGGAGCGCCCGGAATTGGCGATGATCGCGGTGCAGGGCCCGAATGCGCGCGCGCGCATGGCGTCGCTGTTGTCGCCGCAAGGTGCGGCCGCAGCGTCCGCGCTGGGGAAGTTCGTTGGTGCCGATATCGATGGTCTGTTTATCGCGCGCACCGGCTACACCGGTGAAGACGGTTACGAGGTCATCGTGCCCGAGGCTGATGCGGTGGCGTTGTGGGAGCGTCTGCTGGCAGTTGGTGTGAAGCCGGCCGGCCTGGGTGCTCGCGATACCTTGCGTCTGGAGGCGGGTATGGCGCTGTACGGGCAGGACATGGACGAGACCGTGAGTCCGCTCGAAGCGGGCCTGGCGTGGACGGTGAGCCTTGACGCAGAGCGTGACTTCAGCGGGCGGGCGGCGTTGGAGCAGCAAATCGCTCAGGGCGTGCCACGGCAGATGATTGGCCTGGTAATGGATGCCAAGGGTGTTTTGCGCCACGGCCAGCACCTGCTGAGCGCGGCCGGTGATGGTGAGATTCTGTCCGGCACCTTTGCTCCGACGCTTGGCCTCGCCATTGCCATGGGCCGCATTCCGGCTGGTGATCCGGGTGTGGTGCGGGTTGATATCCGTGGTCGCGAAGTGCCGCTGCGCCTGGTTCGCATGCCGTTCGTCCGTGATGGCAAGGCGCAGCCGGGTGTGCTGCTCTGAGCGCATGCCAACCTCCGCCGCCGCCTTTAGTACAATGGGGCACGTCTTGTATCGCTCGCCGCTCGGTTTCTCGATCGGTGTTCACAGGTTTCAACGAATCCGCTTGCACCCCAACAATCCGTCCTTGCGCAGGAGCCAGACATGAGTGAAATCCCGGGTGATCTGAAGTTTCTCAAATCCCACGAGTGGGCCCGCGTAGAAGATGACGGCCGTGTCACGGTCGGTATTTCCGACCATGCACAGGGATTGCTCGGCGACTTGGTTTACGTGGAGTTGCCCAACATTGGCGACCAGGTTGAGCAGTCGGCCGGTGTGGCGGTGGTGGAGTCGGTCAAGGCGGCGTCGGATGTCTACAGCCCGGTTTCCGGGACCGTGGTCGCAGTGAACTCCGATCTCGCCGACAAGCCCGAGACGATCAATGAAGATGCCTACGGCGAGGGCTGGATCTTTGTCGTCGAGATGTCCGAGCCCGAGCAGATCAACGAGCTGCTGACACCGGATGATTACGCCGAGCTGATCGAAGAAGAAGCCCATTGACTCCCGCCGGCCGCATTGCGGCCGGTTTCACTACAGGGACCTCTTGAAACCGTAGCGAGCGGCCCGAGTGCAAGGCGCACGGAGCGCAGGAAGCGCAGTGTACATTCGTGTACATCAGCATTCCGAGCACCGCGCAACGCCGCAATCGGGTCGCGCAGCAGGTTTCAAGAGGTTCCCTACATCCGTATGGAATCCTGTCATGCCATTCATTCCCCACAGTGAAGCCGATGTCAGCACGATGCTGCGCGCCATCGGTGTCGCACGCATTGAAGACCTGTTCGATGAAATCCCCGACGCGTTGAAGGTGGGTGCCCTGGACCGGGTGCCGGCCGGCCTGTCGGAAATGGAACTGGCGCGGTTGATGGCACACCATGCGCGCAACGACGAGGTTGATCTGTGTTTCGCGGGTGCCGGGGCCTATGAGCACCACATCCCTTCGGCGGTGTGGCAGATCGTCGGCCGTGGCGAGTTTTATTCGGCGTATACCCCGTATCAGGCCGAGGCCAGCCAGGGCACGCTGCAATTGATTTACGAATACCAGACCATGATGACCCGGCTGACCGGCATGGCCGTGTCCAATGCCTCGATGTATGACGGCGCTACTGCGGTGGCCGAAGCGGTGTTGATGGCTGAGCGCAGCCGCAAGCGCGGCGGTGCGCGCCGGGTGTTGGTGCCGGCGTCGCTGCATCCGGCCTACCGCAAGACGATGGCCACCATCCTCAGCCTGCAGAATATCGTGATCGATGAAGTCCCCTGTCCGGACGGCGTGCTGTCGACGGAAGCGCTGAATCGTGTCGCCGATGAGTTCACCGCGCTGGTCATCCCGCAAACTAATTTCTTCGGACTGATCGAAGACGTCGATGCGTTGACCAACTGGGCGCATGCGCACGGCGCGCTGGCCATTGCGGTGGTCAATCCGGTAGCGTTGGGGCTGCTCAAGGCGCCGGCCGAGTGGGGCGATGCCGGTGTCGACATCGCGTGTGGCGACGGCCAGCCGTTGGGCGTGCCGATGTCATCGGGTGGCCCTTACTTTGGCTTTCTCACCTGCCGTCAGGAGTTGGTACGCAATATGCCGGGGCGTGTCGTCGGCTGTACGGTCGATCTCGAAGGCCGGCGAGGTTTTACGCTGACCTTGCAGGCACGTGAACAGCATATCCGCCGTGCCAAGGCGACCTCCAACATCTGTACCAATCAGGGCTTGCTGGTAACGGCCGCAACCATTCACATGGCTCTGCTCGGGCCGCAGGGCTTGCGCAACGTTGCCGCAAAGTGTGCGGTGCAGACGCGCCGTTTGTTCGAGGCACTGTGTGCGCTCCCCGGCGTGTCGCCATTGTTTCCCGGCCGCACGTTTTTTCATGAGGTTGCCGTGCGCTTGCCGGTTGCGGCAAGTCAGCTGATCGAACAGCTCGCGGTCAAGCGGATCGTTGCGGGGGTGTCGCTGGCCGACGAATATCCCGAGTTTGGCGACGCGTTGCTGGTTTGCGCCACCGAAACAAAAACCGATCAGGACATCGCGCGCTTCGTTGCGCAAGTGGCCAACGCGATCGCCTGAAGCTCCTGTTTTTCGGTGCGCAAGCCGCTTCGACTTCGTCGAAGGCTTGCGCATTTTTGCTTGTGCGATGCGCAAAACGTGCTCTCGCGGGGCATGCGCAAACATGTGATGTGCCGTTGCAAGGCGGGCGAATTTTTCGTCGCCACCGCAACCGCACGCGCACCGCAGCGCTGACGTCATTTTTTTCGATAGGCCGCAAACGTAGTGTTGGCATGGCTTTCGCTCGATCGGGAAATGTTTGATGGCGCATTTTTGTATCGGGTCACATTGAACGCAACGTCGCTCGACGTGGCGTAGCCCAGCGTGCGCGCACGAAAAAATCTGTCTTGCTTGTTGACAGCATCATGCGTCGTGATTAGCGTTCGCTCAGCAAACACGCGAAGCGGAAGGAGTGATCACGATTCGTCAGACAACACGCTCGATGTATCACGGGATGCTGCACGCATCGTCGCGATCGACGTGGGGTCTGCTTCCCTCGAAAAAATCGGATGCTGTTTTTGCTGCCATCCGTCTGTTGCATGCGCCCGGGTCGGTCACGACGCGGGCGTTGTCGTGTCAACCGGCCGAAGTTCGGCGGGTCATCGGTTCTGGCGACTGCGATTTTGCAGTTCCGGAATGCTCCGGGTCGGTATTCCGGGGCGGTTAGTTGTTTACTGGGCGTCATCAATACCCATCTGACGAGGAGCAACATCATGGCAACGAAGAAAGCAGCAAAGAAACCGGCCGCCAAGAAGGCGGCAAAGAAAGTCGTGAAGAAGGCAGTGGCTGCGGTCAAGAAAGTCGCCAAGAAGGTGATGAAGAAGGCTGCCCCGAAGAAAGCCGCCAAGAAAGCGGTGAAGAAAGCGGCGCCGAAGAAAGCCGCCAAGAAAGCCGTGAAGAAAGCGGCGCCGAAGAAAGCCGCCAAGAAAGCCGTGAAGAAAGCGGCACCGAAGAAGGCAGCCAAGAAGGCGGCGAAGAAGGCTGCACCGAAGAAAGCCGCCAAAAAGGCTGCGCCGAAGAAAGCTGCCAAAAAGGCTGCGCCGAAGAAGGCCGTGAAAAAGGCGGCCCCCAAGCGTGCGACTGGCAACAAGGCAGCGGCACCGATGATGCCGGCAGTGCCGGTTGCACCGGTTCTGTAAGCGGCGGCGTTACCGTATGTGAACGTAACTCTCTCTCCGTGCGCCCAGGCGGAGAGAGAGCGTTTTCTGCGATTCACGGTTCCGTGAGCCTTGCTCGATATGCACCAAATTGTCACGCCGATTGATCGCCAGCGCGCCGCGTTGATGGGCAAGGTGGATCTGTTTCGCGAGTTGGCCGAACAATCCAGCGATGTGTTGATGTTGGTGTCGAGCGCTGGCGGCATCGCCTACGTCAGCCCGGCCGTCACCGCGATGTTGGCATACGCTCCGGGCGAGCTGGTCGGTCGCCACGTGTTGCGTTTCGTTTCCAGCGACGACGCCGTTCGCATGCGCCAGCTATGGGCACGTGTGCGTTTTGGCGAAACGCGCGAACTAAGCGTCGAGTGCCGTGTGCGCAACCAACGCAACGGCTGGCAATGGCTTGAAGCCAGGGTGCGTTGGTTACCTTGTGATGGCAGCAACGCGGCACGCTGGATTGCGAGCCTGCGCGAGGTGAGCGAACGCCGGCAACTGGAGCAGCGGCTGATTGCCGAGAAGGTACGCGCCCAGGCGACGTTGCGCGCGATCACCGATGGCGTCATTACCCTGGACCGTGCCGGTAGTGTGGATTACATCAATCCGGCGGCGGAGCGCATCCTGGGTTGGTCAGCCGACAACGCGCTTGGCCAGTGTGTTGATGCCATTTTTTCGTTGCAGCGCTCGCCGCGCGAGATGCCGGGCGACAGCTCGCTGGCGGCGTTGGCCGCCTGGTTTCACTCGATGTCAGAGCGGCCAGTGAGTGTGCGCCGACGCCAGGACGGCGAGGTGTTGCTGCAAATGGCCGTAGCCAGCGTCGCCGACAGCGACGGGCAGCCACAGGGACTGGTATTGACGTTCCGCGATATCGCGCAGACCGCAGGTATCGTGCGCGAGCTGAGTTTTCGCAGCAGTCACGATGCACTGACTGGCTTGCTCAACCGCGAGGAGTTTACCCGTCGCTTGCGCAGATGCCTGTCCGAGGTGACGGCGGGTGCCGGCGAACACGTGTTGGTGATCATCGACCTCGATCAATTCCGGCTGGTCAACAACGCCTGTGGCCACGCCGCCGGTGACGCACTGTTGCGTGATGTGGCTGCCGTGCTTGCATCGGCGGCCGGCGACAACGATCCGGTGGCGCGTTTGGGCGGCGATGAGT
>PFJA01000225.1 GCA_002782905.1 Lysobacterales bacterium CG_4_10_14_3_um_filter_64_11 | reverse complement strand
CGGGGCTCATCGCGGTGAGCGTGGTGCGCGGCGAAAACGGCACGGCATCGAGCAGGCGCTTGAGCAAGCCCAGTTGGTACAACAGGTCGGTTTCCGACATCGCCTGTTTGGGCGTCGACAGCAGCGCCACTGCCAACAGATTGACCGGGTTGACGTCGCTGGCGCGGTTGATGTTGACCAGTATCCGATGCGCGATGTCGTCGACCACTGCGCTCAACCATGCCGGTTTCTGATCGGGCTCGACATGCTGGTCGCGCCAGTTCGGCGCGTGTTGTTCGAGGATGTCGGTAAGGAAGATCGGTTCGCCGAAGTTGACCGTGACCTTGCCGTAGCGCCGGCGCAGGATGCCGGCACCGGCACGCAGCAGCGCCCACAGCGTTTCCTTGCTTTTGGGTTGCCCGGACAGTTCATCGAGATAGCTTTTGCCCTCGATCAGCTTTTCGTAACCCAGGTACACCGGTTGAAACATCACCGGTCGTCGCGGCTGGCGCAGGAACGCGCGCACGGTCATGTTGACCATCCCGGCTTTGGCCTGCAGCAAGCGTCCGGTGCGCGAACGCCCACCCTCAACGAAGTATTCGATCGAAAATCCTTCGCCCACCAGTTGCGCCACATATTCCGCCAGCACCGCGGCATACAGCGGGTTGCCACGGATGCTGCGGCGGATGAAGAACGCGCCGCCACGGCGCAGCACCGAACCCAGCACCGGCATGTTGAGATTGACGCCGGCAACGATGTGCGGCGGCACGATGCCGTGGCTGTAAAACAGGTAGCTCAGCAGCAGGTAATCGATGTGGCTGCGGTGGCTGGGTGCATAAACCACCTCATGCCCCGGCGCATGTTGCTTGACGCTGTCCAAATGGTTGACGGTGATGCCGTCATAGATGCGGTTCCACAACACGGTGAGGGCAAAGCTCAGCGAGCGCACCACGGTATGCGAATAATCGGCGGCGATCTCCCAGGTGTAGTGGTGCGCCTTGCGCCACGCCCAGGCCGCAGTTTTGCCTTCGCGCCGGGCATGGTCGGCGATGGCGTGGCGCACCGGGTCGGCATCGAGCACGCGATCAACCAACAACCGCCGATGCGACAGATCGGGGCCGATCACCGTTGCGCGGATGCGATGGAAGTGTGCGCGCAACACGCGCCACAGCTTGCGGATGGTGCGTTCCGGCGGCAGCCCCTCGGCGAGGATGCCGCGCACCGCAGTGGGTGGCGAGAACCGTACCAGGGTGTTGCGGCCGTTCAGGGCGATGGCGATCAAACGGCGAAAGCGGCCAACCAGCGCCCAATTCTCGGCGAACAACACCCGAAACCAGCCCGATTGCCGATCCGGCGCACGGCCGACAAAAATCGACACCGGCACCAGTTGCACGTCCAGATCGGGGTACTCGCGGTGTGCGGCCAGCAAACGGCCAAGGCCCGGTGGCAGCACGCCGCCACGCCGCCGCGACAGCGGCAGGTAGGCGCGGCTGCGGCGCAGCGGGTCGGCCGCGGGTGCCAGCCACGGTGATGGCAGGCCCGCTTCACGGCAGGCACGCTCCAGAATCAATACATTCGACAAGCCATGCCGCTCCAGCACGTAGACCACGGGCCGGCCGTCGCCAACGATGTCGCCATCGCCGCCGGGGTGCGATTCGATCTTGAGCGTGATCCACGGCGCCATGATCCAGCCGAGCACGTGCGACCACCATGGCTGCCGCGCCACCCGCGGCGGCGGTCGGCGTGGTGTTGGCGAGCCGCTGGCAGCATGCTCGGTGGCTGCGGTGGGCAGGGGCTGGTTGGCGGTCATCGGCACTAGGGTAACGCGCCCATCACCGGCGCGTTGCGCGCGCGGCGCGGCTGTCAATTGGCCGGCGCGGATTGCGCCGCCTCGTCGCCACTTGCTTCGGCGCTGGGTTGTTGGTCGCTAGCTGCTTCGGCTTCGGCTGCGGCTTCGGCGGCGGCTGCGGCTTCGGCGGCGGCCAGCGCTGTTTGGGTACGGGCGATGCCGGACGCGGCAAACCAATGGCCGTCGCGTTGCAGCATGTCCATTTCAAAGCTGATCGGCTTGTCGAGCAGGGTGTAGCTCACCTTGACCCGGGCGCCATCACCGTCGCGCTGTACTTCGCTGGCCTCGACACTGGCCAGTGCCTTGTCCACATCGAGGCCGTATGTCGCAAGGATGGTTTTGACCCCCGCTGCGGCCACTCCGGCCTTGTTCAGGGCGTCGTCGAGACTGATCGCGCGCAGGCTGTCGATGTCGGTCAGTTGCAGCTTGCGCGCGGTATCGGTAAGCGCAGCGATCGCCGCTTTTGCCTTGTCACGGTCGGTGAGCGGCAAGGTCGAGGCCCAGCCGGTGAGCGCCACCAACGCGCTGCTGGCGTGTTGCTTTTCGTCATCGCTCAGGGCTGTGCTTTCAGCAATCGCTGCCGAGGCAAAGCCGCTGCCCATCGCCACCGCGAGCGGCAACTGGCTACCGATTTCGGCATCGAGCTTGGTCAGCATCGGTTCGAGTTCAGCGTACAGGGTTGCTTCGGCGTCAGTGGCGGTCAGTTTTGCCAGCGTCTGCGCAAACTCATCACGCTCGTTGTCGTCGGCGGGCGGCAACGCCTGCCGCTGCGACTCGAACAGTGCTTCAGTGCGCTGGCGCAGGTCGTCGGGCAGCCATTGCCGGCTGAACGCTTGCATGTCGTTGCTGCGCAGGCTTTGCGCCCACTGCGCGACGGCATCGGTCGGGCTTTTGCCGGCTTCGGCAACCGCCGGGGCGGAGCCTTCCTTGCCGCACGCAAACAGCAATGGCAGGGCAAGAGTGAGCGACAGCATTCGAATTCGGTTTGAGGTAATCATGAGACTCTCCTGCGTAAGGGTTCGCGGCGCTTCGTTGCGCGCCGCTGGAAGAATTCAACTATTGCGGTTTCATCAGCAATGCAGGTCAGAGAAGTTCATTTCGCGCCAAGATCGCCAAGTACGCCAAGAAGTCAAGCCGTCGATTCATGGCGGCGTTATTGCTACGGTAACGTCGACGGCCAGTACCTCAGTTCCAACTTCGATCATCTTTTATCTTCTCTTGGCGCGCGTGGCGAGCACATTCGTGTGCCAAAAGAAGTCGCGCTGATCAGGTCGCAACCTTCCTTGACAATGCTAATTCCATCATGCGCTTGGCGCTTATGGCGAGCAAAAATCTCCTGCTTCGGAGCAGCCTATTGCAGACGCAACGCGTCACGTTTGCAACCGTTCGGGTCGGTCTTGCCGCGCTCGCCGCATTCGCGCAGTATCGCCGACTCCCAACTGCCATAGGCCGGGTTGGGCAGCATGATCCATTGCCGGCCCCAGCGCGGGCGGTAGCGCTCGACCAGGGTGTGGCGTGCGCGCGGGCTGGTGGCGACACCATCGACAAAGTCGCCGAGGTTGTCGCCCAGCAGCAGCAGCACCCGATGCCGCTCGCTGATCCAGGTGCGGCGCTCGCCCTTGTCACGGCTCGGCGCACGCGGATCATTGCGCAACATCACGTTGCTGCCGTCCTCGGCGACCGGAAAGCCCAGTGCGCGCAGATTGTCCACGGTGGCGGCGCGTTCGGCGGGGTCATCGCGGTTGCTGACGTAATACACGCTGACGCCCTGTTCGGCGGCGTAGCGATAGAAGGCCAGCGCGCCGGGCAGCGCGCGGGCGCGGCGCTCACTCACCCACGACAACCACGCGGCATAGTTGAAATCGGTGTTTTGCGCGCGAATGCTGCGCGCCTGAAATGCGCTGTTGTCGAGCAGGGTTTCGTCGGCATCGGCGATCACTGCCGGCGACAGACCACTGGCTGGCACCTTGCGCTCGCCGGTGGGCATCGCGTCCCAGTTCGGGTCGGCCAGCGCCAGATCGAGCTGTTGCCGAGCCAGGGTATAGCTGCCCAACAGCACCGCCTCGTACTCGGCCGATTGCTGCATCCACAAGGTGGCATCGAGCGTGTTGTTGCTTTCCGAAACAATCGGTTGTGCCGAGTCGGGTGCCAGTACGCCCGGCGTCGGTGTTGGGTGGCTGGCGCAGCCGGCCAGCACGGTGAGCAGGACGCTTGCGGCAATCAAACGGATACGCATGATGAACAATCCCGTTAAATCTGAACGCGCAGTTTAGCAGGGCGGTCTTGTTGCAATGCTTCAGCGGCGTGTCAGCTTCCCGTCAATCGCCGAGCAGGCTGGCGATCGCATCCAGATGCGCACGGCCACGTTCACGCCGCTGCACCGCTTCGCGCTCCGGATCGTCGCCGTCGCGCTGCACGTCGGCGGCCGGCAGTTCGGCGAGAAACCGGCTCGGTTGCAGCGTCAGCAGTTGCCCCCAGCGTTTGGTCTGGCTGCTGTGGCTCAGCCACAGACGGTGTTTGGCGCGGTTGATGCCGACGTACATCAGGCGTCGTTCCTCGTTGAGCTGGCCCTCGTCCATGCTCGCTTCGTGCGGCAGGTTGCCGTCCTCGCAGCCGACGATGAACACGTGGCCAAACTCCAGACCCTTGGCGCCGTGCAGGCTCATCAGCCGCACCGCGTTGCCCGGCTCGTCGCGGTCAGAATGGCTGAGCAAGGCAAGCTGTGCCGCCAGGTCGCGGGCGCTGCCGGCGGCGGCGCCGGCAAACCAGTCGGCCAGCTCCTCCAGATTGGCGCGGCGCCGCTCGAACACCGCCGGGTCGCGGGTTTGTGCCTGCAACGCCGCCAGCAGCCCCGATTGGCTGGCCAGCGCGCGGCACAGCTCGGCGGCGGGCAACTGCTCCGCCAGACCCTGCAAGCGGTGCACGATGTCGATGAACTCGCTCAGGCCGGACATTGCCCGCGCCGGCAATTGCTTGAGCAGCGAAATCTGCGCTGCGGCGCGCAGCATCGACAGGCCGGCGTGATGCGCCAGTTCGGCCAGTTTGGCCAGGCTGGCGCTGCCGACCTCACGCTTGGGCGAGCCGATCGCACGCAAAAACGCGGTGTCATCATCGGGGTTGGCCAGCAGCCGCAGCCACGCCAGCGCGTCCTTGACCTCGCCGCGGTCGAGGAACGCGGTGCCGCCGGACAGGTGGTAAGGAATACGCAGCAGTTGCAGCGCCTTTTCCAGTGGCCGCGACTGGTGATTGCCACGAAACAGGATGGCAAAATCCGACCACGGCAGTTGCTGCTCGTTTTTGATGAAGGCGATTTCGGCGGCAACCCGATCGGCCTCGTGCTCGCTGTCGCGGCATTGCCAGACCCGGATCGGCTGGCCCTGGCCCTGATCGCTCCACAGTTTCTTGACGTGGGTGTGCGGGTTGTTGGCGATCAGGGCGTTGGCGGCGCGCAGGATGCGCGCGCAGCAACGGTAATTCTGTTCCAGCTTGATGACCTTCAGGTCGGGGTAATCGCGCGCCAGCAGGTCGAGGTTTTCCGGCTGCGCACCGCGCCAGGCGTAGATGCTCTGGTCATCGTCGCCGACGCAGGTGATCGCCCCGCGCGGCCCGGCAAGCTGACGCAGCAAGCGGTACTGCGCACCGTTGGTGTCTTGGCACTCATCGACCAGCAGGTAGCGGATACGCTCGCGCCAGGCGGCGGCGAGATCGGCATCGGCCTCCAGCAGTTGCAGCGGCAGCCGGATCAGGTCATCGAAATCGACCGCGTTGAACGCGCTTAGCCGCTGCTGGTATTTTGCGTAGATTGCCGCCGCCTCGCGCTCGCGCGCGCTGCCGGCCGCCGCTTGCGCCTGTTCCGGCGACAGCCCTTCGTTCTTGGCACGCGACAGCAGCGCGCGCAACTGTTCGACGGCATCCTTCTTCGCGCCCGACGGCGCCAGATCGCGGATCACGCCCAGTTGATCGTCGCTGTCGAATACCGAAAAACCGCGGCGCAGGCCGATGCGGGCGTGCTCGATCTGCAAAAAACGCAGGCCCAGCGCATGGAACGTGGTCACGGTCAGGCCTTCGCCGCGCTCGGCCTTTACCCGTTTCGCCACGCGCTCACGCATCTCGCGCGCGGCCTTGTTGGTGAAGGTGATCGCGGCGATGTAGCGGGCTTCGTGCTGGCCGCTGGCGATCAGGTGTGCGATCTTCTCGGTGATCACCCGGGTCTTGCCGCTGCCAGCGCCAGCCAGCACCAGCAGCGGCGTATGCGTGTGCAGTACCGCTTCGCGTTGCGGGGTGTTGAGTCCGTGCATGGGGATTCCGTTGCCGTTCTGGGCGGCGATTGTAGCGGTTGCCGGTTCGCCTGGGCGCTCGGAGTGCCGGCAGGATGACGTGCCGAAACACCTGCGATGCGGCGATAATGACGCCATGGCCAAGCTCTATTTCTACTATTCGGCGATGAACGCCGGCAAGACCACCACGCTGTTGCAAAGTGCGCACAACTACCATGAGCGCGGCATGCGCACGCTGATCTTGACCCCGCAACTGGATGATCGCTACGGCGCCGGGGTGGTGGCATCGCGGATCGGGCTGCGTGCGCCGGCCCGCATCTTTGCCGCTGAGGATGATATCGAGGCGCTGGTGCGGGCGGATGTGGCGGCACGCGGCACGCTGCATTGCGTGCTGGTCGATGAGGCGCAGTTCCTGAGCAAGCGCCAAGTCTGGCAGCTTACCGAAGTGGTCGATCGGCAGGATATTCCGGTGCTGGCTTATGGTCTGCGCACCGATTTTCGTGGCGAATTGTTCGCGGGCAGCCAATACCTGCTGGCCTGGGCCGACTCACTCACCGAAATCAAGACGATCTGCCACACGGGGCGCAAGGCGAGCATGGTGGTGCGCGTGGATGAACAGGGGCGGGCGTTGACACAGGGGCCGCAGGTGCAGATCGGTGGCAACGAGCGTTATGTTTCAGTGAGCCGAATCGAGTTCAAAAACATCACCGAAGGCCATGGTGTGTTGCCGCTCAAGCAACCGCGGCTGCCGCTGGGCGAGCACGAGCCGGAGTGACGAACCAAAACCCACGCGCCGGGTGTCGGGTGTCGGATGACGCACGGCATTGGACTATAGCGCCCGGCTTGGGCACCATGACGCGGTTGACCAACCGGGTTTGACGCATGTTTCGATTCCTGCACGTTATCTGTTTTTGCGCATGGCTTGCCACTGCGTCGCTGGCGGCGGCGCAGTCGGTGGACTTGTACGAGGGCGAGATCGAAGTCGCCGATCAGAGCGAAGATGCGCGCAATGGCGGTCTGGCGCGGATATTGGCTGGTGTGATTGCCCGTATCGCCTCCGACCCCAGTCAGGCGGCGGCGCTGGCGATCGATGGCGGTGCCGCTGCCGCCGCGTCGATGGTGCAGCAGTACCGCTATCGGCAGGATGTGGATACCAGTAGCGGCGCGATCGCCTACCGGCAAACCCTGATCGCACGTTTCGACCCGGCGTTGGTTGACGCGATGTTGGCGCAAAACGGCATCGCCGCGTGGTCGGGCCCGCGGCCGGAACCGCAGGTATGGCTGGCCATCGATGATGGCAGTGGCCCGCGCTTGGTGGCTGCAGGGCAAGCCAACGCCGTGGCTGCGCTCAGCGCGCAAGCGCGATCGCGCGGGCTGGTGTTGCGCTTTCCCGATGATGCAAGCAACGCGGCCTTGGGTTTGCGCGCGGCGTGGGACGACGATGGCGGTGCTGCCGATGCCTTGCTCGGTGGTGGCGAGGCACAAGTGCAATTGCTCGGTCGGCTGTTTCGCGCCGGCGGTGGCTGGATGGTGCGTTGGACCTTGCGCGACGCCGGTACCGAGATTGCGCGCATCACCCGCTCCGCCACCAGTGCGATTCCGTTGCTTGCCGCCGGCGCCGATCTGGCCGCCGACGAGTTGGCGCGACGCTACCACGAGGTAACGGTCAGTGGCCCGCCCGGTGAATATGTCGTGCGCGTTCACGCGATCGCTTCGGCGGGGGCGTATGCCAGGCTGCGCGCGTATCTCGACACCTTGCCGTTCGTGCGCGCGGTTGCGCCGCTGGCGGCTGAGGGTGACCGCCTGACGCTGCGTCTGAATCTGGCATCCGGTATCGAAGGCTTTCGCGCCGCCGTGCGGCAGGGCGCGGTGTTGCGCGAGGATACCGACGCCGGCGCGGTGCCGAGTTTCGGCTTGATGCCGTGAGCCTGCGCCAGTTGCCCAATGCGCTGACCATTGCCCGCATGCTGGCGGTGCCGCCACTGCTGTGGCTGCTGGTGCATGAACGTTATCCCGCCGCGTGGTGGCTGGCGCTGGCCGCAGGCGTGTCCGATGCACTCGATGGGCTGCTGGCCAAGCGTTTTGGCTGGGTGACCCGGCTCGGTGGCTTGCTCGATCCGATTGCCGACAAGTTGTTGCTTGGCGCGGGCTTCATCGGCCTGTGGCTGGGTGGCCATGTGCCAACCTGGCTGTTGGCGTTGGTGTTGGCGCGCGATGTGATGATTCTGGCCGGTGCCGGCGCATGGCACTGGCTGATAGGCCCGGTGCCGATGACGCCCAGTGCGCTGAGCAAAATCAATACCGCGCTCCAGATCGTATTTTCGCTCTGGTTATTGCTCGCTCTGGCCTACCCGGCGGTGCCGACGCAAGGGCAGGATATTGCCATGTGGCTGGTGGTGGCGTTTACCGCTGCCAGCGGTGTTCACTATGTGTGGCTTTGGGGCAATCGCGCCCGGCGTATGCGTGAGAGAGGTTCGCTATGAACACCAATGTGCCGGTATGGAAACCGTTACGCTGGCTGCTGCCGACCGTACTCATCGGCGTGTTGCTGTACCTGCTGGGGCCAGTACTGATCCCGTTCGCCATTTCGGCGTTGCTGGCCTGGCTCGGCAATCCGCTGGTCGGACGATGCCAGCGCCTGGGGCTGAGCCGTTCGGCCGCGGTGAGCTTGGTGTTCGTGCTGATGAGTGTGTTGCTGTTGTTGGCGCTGCTGATTGCGATTCCGCTGTTGGAACGCCAGATCAGTGCATTGATCGACAACCTGCCACGTTATCTGGGCTGGCTGAAAAGCACCGCCTTGCCGTGGCTGGAGCAGCGTACCGGCTTGGAAATTGCGGCGTATTTCGATCCGGAACAGTTGCTGACAATGCTCGAAGGCAATTGGCAGCAAGCCGGCGGCTTGGCCAGTACCGTGCTCGCGGGCTTGTCCAAATCCGGTTTGGCGATTGTTGGCTGGATGGCAACGGCGTTGCTGGTGCCGGTGGTCACGTTCTACTTTTTGCGCGACTGGTCGGCACTGGTGGTGCGCATCCGCGCGTTGTTGCCACGGCAACTGGAGCCAACGGTGGTGCGCCTGGCGCAGCAGTCCGACGAGGTGCTCGGCGCGTTTTTACGTGGTCAGATGTCGGTGATGATCGTGCTCGGTGCGATCTACGCCCTGGGTCTGTCACTGGTGGGCATCGATCTGGCGTTTCTGATTGGCATGGGTTCTGGCTTGCTCAGTTTTGTGCCGTATCTCGGCGCATTTCTCGGTGTGGCCGGTGGCCTGGTGGCCGCGCTGGTGCAACACGGCGACTGGTTGCATGTGCTGCTGGTGCTTGCCGTGTTCGGCATCGGCCAACTGCTGGAAAGCTTCGTGTTGACGCCGTGGCTGGTCGGCGATCGCATCGGCCTGCATCCGGTCGCGGTGATCTTTGCGATCATGGCCGGCGGTCAGTTGTTCGGCTTTCTCGGGGTGTTGCTGGCGTTGCCGGTGGCCGCGGTGGCAATGGTGTTGCTGCGTTATGGCTACCAGCGCTACCTCAAAAGTGAGTGGTACCTGACCGCGGCCTCAGTGGCGCCCGCGCAAACGCCATTGACCACCCCTGATGCGGTTGCCGATACGCAATCCGCCGTGACCCCTGACGCGCCGGTGTGACGCACCCGCAACTGCCATTGCGTCTGCCGCCGGTCGCACCCGATCAGCGGCTGGCCGCATTTGTCGGCAGTGAGCCGGCCTGCCATTTGCTGGCAACGACGGCGTGCGGTGCGCGGCCCGATTGGCTTTTTCTTTGTGGCCCGGCAGGTAGCGGTAAAACCCATCTGCTATTGGCGGCGGTTGCCGAGGCGCAGGCCACAGGCCGTGCGGTGCGTTACCTGCCGCTGGCCGCGTTCGCCGGCGCATTGGAAGCGGGTTTGCAGGGGCACGCGCACGGCGATCTGCTGTGTGTCGACGCACTCGATGCCATCGCTGGCAGCGCGGCCGATGAAGAGGCGCTATTTCATTTCCATAACTCGGCACGGGCGGCTGGCGGTCAGGTGATTTATGCCGCGCAGGCCACGCCGTCGCTCGGCGTGTGGGTGCTGCCGGACTTGGTGTCGCGGCTGAGCCAGTGCGTGCGCATTAATCTGCCGCTGCTCGACGATGATGGTCGGCGCGAGGTGTTGTCGCGGCGAGCGGCCTTGCGCGGCATGGTGCTGGAGCCGGCGGTGCTCGATTACGTGTTGCGCCGGGTCGGCCGCGATCTGGTCAGCCTGACCGAGCTGCTGGATCGGATCGATCGTGCCAGCTTGGCGGCCAAGCGCCGCGTCACGCTGCCGCTGGTGCGCGCTATCATCGAGCAAACCTGATCAGCGTCAATATCGGTGTCACCGTGCGTGCGCGACAATGGCGCGTCGAGTTATCTGGAGCCATCATGCCCATCCTGAATCCCGAGTTGCTGGAAACCTTTCGCGGTCTGCTCGATGACGCGCGCAAGGCCGGTGATCCCGAACCGACCGCGATGACCCTGGCCACCGTCGATGACACGGGCCAGCCGTCGGTGCGCACGGTGCTGCTCAAGGCGGTCGATAGCGATGGCTTTGTTTTCTATACCAACACCCACAGCCGCAAGGGCGAGCAATTGCTGGCCAATCCGCGTGCCGCCCTGCTGTTCTTCTGGAAAACGTTGCCCGGCCAGGTGCAAGTGAAGGTGGAGGGCATCGCGCAACCGGTGAGCGCTGCCGAGGCCGATGCCTACTTTGCCAGCCGTCCGCGGCAGAGCCAGATCGGTGCCTGGGCTTCCTTGCAATCGCAGACGCTCGATTCGCGCGCGACCTTCGAACAGCGCATCGCCGACTACGAGCGCGAGTTTGCCGGCGGCGATGTGCCGCGCCCGCCACATTGGTCCGGCTACCGGGTGCAACCGCAGCACATCGAATTCTGGCATGGCGCGCAGTTCCGCCTGCACGAGCGCCACGTACACGATTGGGTGGATGGTGCCTGGCAGCACCAGATGCTTTATCCGTGAGTGGCGGTGGTGGCAATGAGCCGATCTATCGCTTCGCGGCAGAGCGCCTCAAGTTTTTCGGCGCGCGGATCATCGCTGGTGATCGGGCGGGTGTCGCGAGTGAACAGTTCGGCGAGGACCGCGTCGACATGTTGACCAGAAACGAGCGATGTTACGGCATTGGACGGTACCAATCCGGATGCGTCAAACCCGTTGTTTTGATCTGCCAAAGGATCACCATCAGTTGACCCGGTGATGCGGAGTTCGACGCAATTTTCCATCGTGTAGATAGTCTCCTCCTCCACGCTGCCACCGTCGGACTTTGCGTCTTTGCTCGTTACGCCGTTGATTGAAAGCATCACGTGCATCAATTCGTGCGCGATATCGCGAATCACTAGTCGTCTGGAAGTAGCAGCGCCTGTTGTCATGCGCACCGCAAATTCAGCGGAAACGTTGCTCGCTCGAAAGATGACTGTTTTTGTTTTTACGTAACGAAACCCATCTGGAATCATGACGACACGCAAACGTAGACGATTCATGGTGAATGGCAAGAAATCATTCAGTGCGTCGCGGACAGCAAGTAGATCGTTGGCAGTCAGCACTGCCATGTTTTTTGTCTGTTCGTCTGCGCCACGCAATTCGATGTGGATGGTAGCGTAATTATTATTTACACTGAAGCGTTCAACTGGCAAATCCTTTGCGTCCATTTTTCCAGGTAAATAGCTGATATATCGTGCAAAACTAAATTGACCAAAATTTAATAATTGGACGCCTTTCGCACCATTATCGTTTAAGTGCGGTATCAAATCCTTTGGCGGCAGTGTCGCGCAGGAGGCGATAAAAAGGCAGGCGGCGAGGAAGGTACGCGAGTTCAGGTGGCAAAAGCCCCCCGGGCGAGTGCGACGCCCAAGGGCTTTTGCTGGCTGATCTGAAGGGATCAGGCAGGCCACTTGCAGCTTACTTCTGTTGGCATCGGAAGCCGCACGATCCGCCACCCGAGCCGGTCCACGAATACGTCGATGCGGCCTTTTACCTCACCTGCATAGCTGACGGATGTCGCGAATGTGTTCAATCCCGACGCTTCTGACACAGAGAATGGCGCCAATGCGTACTGCATGTCGTCGGCGCCGCTTCCATTTTCCTGGATCCATATATTTACAGAGGCAGGGTTGGGCAACTTGATTTCTTGACCCACGTTGGTCCAAGCAAATGTGCGGGCTGCGAAGACAAAGCCGGAAGTGGAATCAAGTAATTTCAACGTAATGTTTCCGGAAAATGGAATGGCAACGCTGCTGCTGCTGGTATCGATTGCAACATCACCGGCATCTATCATTGCCAAGTCGGTGGCTGTAGCGCCCGCTGGCCGCAGGCCTTGTGCGCCACCTGCCATCAGTTTTTGTTTGACTCCGCCGTGTATCTCTCCCTCGGCACTACAGCCAGTGCCGTCGCACTTTCCTCCTACACTCCAGCCCAAACTCGCACAACCAGACAACCCAAGTGTTGCTGCCATTACTGCCACGGCCAGCACGCGTTGCGTGATAACCATTGACTACTCTCCATGCGCGCCGACGATTCAATGGCGGTTCCCCAGCGTGCCGGGGTGGCGTCAAGGGTCGGCGCCAAGAGTATTACCCCCCACCCCCCCCCGAATTTGTCAAGCCACTGTCGGACGTGTTGGTGCTGCCATGAGCGATAATGGCACGCTATCGTGCGTCGATGATATCGAAAGGTGCGCTACATGAAAGGCCCGCAGCGCATCGTCTGTTTGACCGAGGAACCGACCGAAGTGCTGTATGCGCTCGGGCAGCAGCAACGCATCGTCGGCATTTCCGGTTTCACCGTGCGTCCGCCGCAGGCACGCAAGGAAAAGCCCAAAGTCAGTGCGTTCACCTCGGCCAAGCTCGATGCGATCTTGCAGTTGCAGCCCGATTTTGTGATCGGTTTTTCCGATATCCAGGCCGATATCGCGGCGGCGCTGATTCGCAGCGGGGTCGAGGTCTGGATCAGCAATCACCGCAGCGTCGCTGGCATTCTCGATTACATCCGCCGCCTTGGTGCGCTGGTCGGTGAGTCCGCGCGCGCCGATGTCTGGGCGGCTGAACTCGCCGCTGGCCTGGATGCGATCGCCGCGCAAGCCGCCAGCCTGCCACGCCGGCCACGGGTGTATTTCGAGGAATGGGACACGCCGCGCATCAGCGGCATTCGCTGGGTGTCCGAGCTGGTGGGCATTGCCGGCGGCGACGATATCTTTCCCGAGCGGGCGCAGCAAGCGCTGGCAAAAAACCGGATTCTGGCCGACGATCACGACATCATCGCGCGTGCGCCAGACATCATTTTCGGTTCCTGGTGCGGCAAGAAGTTCCGCCCCGATCAGGTGGCGGCGCGGCCCGGCTGGGCGCAGGTGCCGGCGGTACGCAATGGCGCGCTGTACGAAATCAAGTCGCCGATCATCCTGCAACCGGGCCCGGCGGCGCTGACCGACGGGGTACGTGAGATCGCGCGGCTGATCCGGCAGTGGGGCAATGCCGCCAGCGAGCAGTAACGCGCCGCCCCATATCGCAGCGCATGGTGCTGCGTTTTCGGGCTCCTCCACAGTAGGGAAAAATGGGGTCAGAGCCGAACGGCACTTACTTTAGCGTCGTCATGCCAGCGAAAGCTGGCATCCAGCGCCTTTCGTGTTTGTCCAATCTCCTGAAGTCACTGGATTCCAGCTTTCGCTGGCATGACGAGCTGAGGGAGTTCGGACGCAAGCGCTGCCATTCATGCGTGGTCCTTCAGCGAAGCGCTCATGAAGCACGGGGTCACCCGAACCATTCGCCCCCAGCAAGAGGCTGATGGATTCCTTGGCGTTCCCATACCGCAGCGCATGGCACAGCAGCGCGCTTTCGCCATCAGGTGATGGCGGTGGGCTGCTACAATTCCGCGCTTGCTCCCGCTCCCGGAACCCGGTTCGCATGTCCACGCCCGCTGCTGCAATCGACACCCGCTACACCCTGGAAGACAAGTACACGCGCAGCGAGGGCCGCATTTTTCTGTCCGGAGTGCAGGCGCTGGTACGCTTGCCGCTGATGCAGCAGATGCGCGATCGCGCGGCGCAGTTGAATACCGCTGGCTTCATTTCCGGCTATCGCGGTAGCCCGCTCGGCGGCTTCGATCTGGAGCTGTGGCGCGCCAAGAAGCACCTCGCTGCGTCTGCTATCGAGTTCGTCCCCGGTCTGAATGAAGACCTCGGCGCGACCATGGTTTGGGGCACGCAGCAGACCAATCTGTTTCCCGGCGCCAAGTACGACGGCGTGTTTGCGATGTGGTACGGCAAGGGCCCGGGGGTGGATCGCAGTGGCGATGTGTTCAAGCATGGCAATGCCGCCGGCACCTCGAAGTTTGGCGGTGTGCTGGCACTGGCGGCCGATGACCACGCTTGCCGCAGTTCAACGCTGCCGCACGGCTCGGAACTGGAGTTCGTGTCGGCAATGATGCCGGTGCTGAACCCGGCCGGTGTGCAGGACATCCTCGACATGGGCCTGCTTGGCTGGGCGATGAGCCGTTATACCGGCCGCTGGGTCGGCTTCAAGACCATCGCCGAGACGGTGGAATCCTCGGCCTCGGTCAATGTCAATCCGCATCAACTCGACATCGTGCTGCCTGGCGATTTTGAGTTGCCGGCGGGCGGCCTCAACATCCATTGGCCCGATCCGCCGCTCGATCAGGAAATGCGCCTGCACCAGTACGCGGTCAAGGCAGCAATTGCATTTGCCCGTGCCAATCATATCGACAAGGTGGTGTTCGACTCGCCCAATGCACGCCTGGGTATCGTCACCAGCGGCAAGAGTTACCTCGATGTATTGCAGGCGCTGGAATATCTGGGCCTGGACCGGCACGCCTGCGAGGAAATCGGTATCCGCGTGTACAAGGTCGGCATGAGCTGGCCGCTGGAGCCCGATGGCATCCGCCAGTTTGCGCACGGGCTTGAGGATGTGATCGTGGTGGAGGAGAAACGCGCCTTCATCGAATCGCAGATCAAGGAGCAGATGTACAACTGGGACCACCACAATCGCCCGAGCGTGATCGGCAAGTACGATGAAGCCGGCGAGTGGATTCTGCCGTCCACCAACGAGTTGACGCCGGCCATGATTGCGCGGGTGATTGCCAAACGGCTGGCGCGGTTCCACCAGTCGGAAACGATCCGCCAGCAGCTTGCCTTCATGGATGCCAAGGAGCGCGAACTGGCGTTGCCGCGTGCCAATTTTCCGCGCGTCCCGCATTACTGCTCGGGCTGCCCGCACAATACCTCCACTCAGGTGCCGGAAGGCTCGCGCGCGCTCGGGGGCATCGGCTGCCATTACATGGTCACCTGGATGGATCGCAACACCGACACCTTCACCCACATGGGCGGTGAAGGCGTGAGCTGGTGCGGGCAGGCACCGTTCACCGAAACGCCACATGTGTTTCAGAATCTCGGCGATGGCACCTACTTCCACTCCGGCTCGCTGGCGATCCGCCAGGCGATTGCCGCCAAGGTCAACATCACCTACAAGATTCTCTACAACGATGCGGTGGCGATGACCGGCGGCCAGCCGGTGGACGGTATTCTCAGCGTGCCGGCAATCGCGCAGCAGATGCGCGCCGAGGGCGTGCAGACGATCGTGGTGATGAGCGATGACATCGAAAAATGGTGGGATCGCAGCGCGTTTCCCGACGGCGTGCGCTTTGAACACCGCGACGCACTCGATGCCGTGCAAAAGCAATTGCGCGAAGTAAAGGGCACCAGCATCCTGATCTACGACCAAACCTGCGCCACCGAAAAGCGTCGCCGCCGTAAACGAGGGCTGATGGTGGACCCGGCCAAGCGCGTGTTCATCAATTCGCTGGTGTGCGAGGGCTGTGGCGATTGCGGCAAGGAAAGTTTCTGTGTTTCGGTGCTGCCCAAGGAAACCGAGTACGGCCGCAAGCGCGAAATCGACCAGTCCAGTTGCAACAAGGATTACAGCTGCGTCAAGGGCTTCTGTCCGAGCTTTGTCACCGTCCACGACGCGCCGCTGCGCAAGCGCGAGCGGATCGACCCGCTCAGTCTGGTGCGCGAGTTGCCGGCGCCGCGCGTGCGCAGCACGCTCGAGCAACCTTGGAACATCCTGATCACCGGCGTCGGCGGTACCGGCGTGGTCACCATTGGCGCGCTGCTTGGCATGGCCGGGCATCTGGAAGGCAAGGGCGCCAGCGTGCTCGATCAGACTGGGCTGGCGCAGAAGGGTGGTGCGGTGACTACCCATGTGCGCATCGCACAGCGGCCAGCGGATATCCACGCGGTGCGCATTGCCGCCGGTGAGGCCGACCTGGTGCTGGGCTGCGACATGGTGGTGGTCAACGATTACTGGGCGCTGTCGAAGATTCGCGCCGGGCGTTCCAGCGTGGTGCTCAACGCCTATCAGGCGATGCCGGGTAGCTTCACCATGAAGCCCGACCTGCAGTTTCCACACGCGCAGATCGTCGAGGCGGTCAGTCTGGCACTGGGCGACAAGCCACCGTTGCAGATCGATGCCACCGCCATCGCCACGGCCCTGTTGGGCGATGCCATCGCCAGCAACCTGTTCATGCTTGGTTTCGCCTGGCAGCAGGGCTTGGTGCCATTGAGCCTGGATGCAATTGTGCGCGCGATCGAGCTCAACGGCGCGGCAGTGGCGATGAATGTGCAAGCGTTCGCCTGGGGTCGCATTGCCGCGGTCGATCCGCAGCGGGTGCGCGAAGCGGCGGCACTGGATACGCCACGCAATGGCGTAATCGCGGCACCGCTGGACGACGCGCAGATTTCGCAGACACCGCAGCAAGCCTTCGAACGTCGCGCCCGCTTTCTCGGCGATTACCAGAACGCGCGCTATGCCGGGCGCTATCGCGCGTTGGTCGACAAGGTCGCCACGATCGAAGCCGAACGTGTGCCGGGTTCCACCGTGCTGCGCGAAGCCGTCGCACGCTATGCCTTCAAGTTGATGGCGTACAAGGACGAGTACGAAGTGGCGCGGTTGTATACCTCGGGCGAGTTCGAGCGGCGCATCAAGGCCACGTTTGCCGATGGCGGCAGTCTGCGCTTGCATCTGGCACCGCCTTTGCTGGCGCGCAAGGACGCCGATGGCCACCTGATCAAGCGCGAGTACGGTGCCTGGATGCTTACCGCGTTCCGCGTGCTCAAGCGCTTTCGTTTCGTGCGCGGTACGCCGCTGGATATTTTTGGTTACAGCGCCGAGCGGCGTGCCGAGCGGCGCCTGATCGTCGAGTATGTCGCACGGATCGACGAATTGCTGGCCACGCTCGATGCCGGCAACATCGCGCTGGCGGTGGAAATTGCTTCGCTGCCAGAGCACATCCGTGGCTTTGGTCACGTCAAGCACACGCATTTGATTGCCGCCGAAGCCAAGACTGCCGAGCTGCTGGCACGTTGGCGCAACCCGGAGCCGGGGCAAGTGGCGGCGTAAACGCGCGCTGTTGCCGCCGGCCGGGCGTGCCGGGCTGGCGCGGTTACTTGATGCGCTTGACCTTGGCGCGGCTGTTGTAGCCTTCCACCGCCAGGTACCAACCGCCGACAAGGCCGCGGCTGATGGTCACCTGAGGATCTTGCAGCCTGACACCTGCCAGACTGGCAGCGCTGTCGTTGACCTGCCAGACTTGGCCATTTTCGAGGGTAAAGCGTTGCTTGTTGGACCAGCCGCGGAACTCGCCCGGAATGCGCGAAACGATATCGCCCGCGGGGCCTTGGTTGCTCGCGCTCACGGGAAAACCGCGGCGGTCTGCCACCGGCAGCGCAGCGGTGCTGACGGCGGCGGCAGCCACCGCCGGCAGATCCTTGCGCAGCCAGGCATTGAGTGCGGCCAGTTCCTCAGGCGATAGTTTTTCCAGGCCGGCGGCACGGAACTCGTTATAGGTCATCCGCTCTTCCAGCGATGAAAATTGCTGAGCCGCCACGATGGCGGGAGCGAGCAGCAAAATGCCGCTGAGGGCGAAAACAATAGGGCGCATGGCGATGGTTCCGTCCGATTCGATACAGTGAAACACTACACTAGTGTAAACCGGGGTGGCAGGTAACGGGGCCGAACCGATGCAATGCCCGCGGTGCCGACTGGGCTGCTATGCGCTTTCAATCAAAGACGAGATGCGGTGAAACCCAAGCACGACGATAGCCAAAGCCTCGGCGACTGGTTGCGCGCGCGTGGCCCTGCCCTGGGGCTGGGCGATGCCCAGGTGCTGGCATTGTTGACGCCGGTTGCGGCGGATGCCCAGCGCAGTGCCGATGCGGTGCTGATCCAAACGCTGGAAGTGCTGGCGGGCCTGCGCGTGGATGCCGATGTGCTGGTGGCTGCGATCATCCATGAGCGGCCGCAGCGATTTGCCTCGGCAGCGTCCGAGTTGGCGAAGCGGTTTGCGGGTGTGCCGGCGCTGCTGGAAGGCCAGCGCGCCGCCGAACAGGTGTGGCGCCTGCATGCCGGGCGGCCGGCTGGCGGCGATGCCGAAGGCTTGCGGCGTTTGCTGCTGGCGCTGATCAAGGATGTGCGTGGCGTGTTGATTGTGCTGGCGCGCTACCTGTTGCGTCTGCGTGGCGCGGCCAGGCTTGAAAACGACGAACGTCTGGGTTTGGCGCGGCTGAGCGCCGACATTCTGGCGCCGTTGGCCAATCGCCTCGGTATCTGGCAGGTGAAATGGGAGATGGAAGACCTTGCATTCCGTTTTCTGCAGCCGCAGACCTATCGCCGTATCGCCGAGTTGCTCGACGAGAAGCGTGGCGACCGCGAGCAGTTCATCGAACAGGCCAAGGCGCGCATCGCCAGCGCCTTGCGCGAGGCTGGCATCGCCGGTGAGGTGCAAGGCCGGCCCAAGCATATCTACAGCATCTGGAAAAAGATGCAGCGCAAGGATGTGCCGTTCAGCGAGTTGTACGACATTCGCGCGGTGCGGGTGCTGGTCAACGATATTGCCAGTTGCTATGCCACCCTGGGTCTGGTGCATGCGCTGTGGTCACCGATTACCAGCGAGTTCGACGATTACATTGCCAACCCCAAGGGCAACAATTACCGCTCACTGCACACCGCGGTGATTGGCCCCGGTGGGCGCACGCTGGAAGTGCAGATTCGCACGCACGAGATGCACGCACATGCCGAGCTCGGTGTTGCCGCGCACTGGCGCTACAAGGAAGGTGGCGGTGCCGATGCCGGCTTCGAACGCAAGATCGCGTGGATGCGGCAATTGCTGGAAGGCCGCGAGGACGACGACGACGGTGCCCTGATGGCCGGCCTGAGCAGCGATCTGATCGAGGACCGGGTGTACGTGCTCACGCCGCACGGCGAGGTGATCGATCTGCCGCGCGGCGCTACTGTGCTCGACTTTGCCTACCACGTGCATACCGAGGTCGGGCATCGCTGTCGCGGTGCCAAGGTCAATGGCCGCATCGTACCGCTCAACCACGCACCGGCAACCGGCGACCAGATCGAAATACTCACCGCCAAAACCTCCGAGCCACGCCGCGACTGGCTGGCACCTGGTGCCGGCCTGTTGCTCAGTGCGCGTGCACGCGACAAGGTGCGCGCCTGGTTTCATCGCCTCGATCACCAGCGCAATGTGCAGGCTGGCCATGACCTGCTCGATCGCGAGCTCAAACGGATGGCGCTGCACAAGCACGATCTGACCCCGGTATTGGCGCGCTTGCGGGTGCAAAACCTCGACGAGCTTTACATCGCGGTATCGCTCGGTGACATCGGCCCAAGCCAGGTTGCACGGTTACTGCACGAGAGCCTGAGCGGCGATGAGAATCGCGAGGCGCCACGCCCGGAGTCCAGGATCAAGCCGCCACGGCCCGATCAGCATTTCGTGGTTGAAGGCGTGGGCAATCTGCTTACCCAACTGGCGCGTTGCTGCCAGCCAGTGGCGGGCGATGCCGTGGTTGGCTACCTCACCCGTAACCGTGGCGTCAGTGTGCATCGGCAACACTGCGCGGCATTTGCGCGGCTGGCGGCGCAGCACCCCGAGCGCGTGCTGCCGGTGGAGTGGGGTCAGCAAGGGCGTGCCAGTTACAGTGTGCAGGTGCGCGTGCGGGCAGTGGATCGCAAGGGCTTGCTCAAGGACCTCACCAACCTCATCGCGCAATCGGGTGCGCACGTGCTGGCGGTCAACAGCCGTCTGGATGAAGTGCGCTCGGCTGCCGAGTTGCGATTCACCCTCAAGGTGAACGACTTCGAGCAGCTTGGGCAGTTGCTGGCACGCTTGGCGGCGGTGCCCGGCGTCGGCGAAGCGGTGCGCTTGTCCGAATGAAGGCGCTGCGGCATCGGCAAGGGCTGCTGCTCGGCATCGCGGTTTTGCTGCTGGCGCTGTGGTGGCTGCGCGCGCCGCTGGCCGAGCACATGTTGCCGCGTTCAGCGACCGAGCGCTTGCTGGTTCAGGCCGAAGCAGCGCTGGCGCATGGGCGGCTCAGCGCCGATGACGGCTCGGGTGCGTTGCAACGTTTTCACGCCGTGTTGGCACGCGATCCGGATCGCGCTGCGGCGCGCGCCGGGTTGGAGCAGGTCGCGCGGGCGGCGCTGGTGCGCGCTGAACAGCGCCTGGCCGACGCGGATCAGGCGGCAGCACTGGCATTGCTTGAGGTTGCACGCGCCGCCGGTGCGCCGGGCGCGCAGGTGGATGCATTGCTGCAGCGCGTGCATTCGCGGCAGTCCAGTGAAGCGGTGCTGATGCACTTGCTCGATGTGGCACGGCGGGCGCAGGCGCAAGGCAATCTCGATGGTGGGTCGGATTCGGCGCTTGCGCAGTTCAACGAGATACTGGAGCGCGACCCGGGCAATGTGCTGGCGCTCGCTGGCCGTGACGGCGTGCTTGCCGGCCTGTTGGCGCAGGCACAGGCACGGCTTGCCGTCGGCGATTCCGCCAGTGCTCTGGCCGTGATCGAACGGGTGAACGCGGTCGCACCGCGTCACCTGGGCTTGCCGGCCACGCGTGCCGCGTTGGCACAGCATCTGGGCGATCTGCCGGCACAGGCCGCGCTGCACCGTGCCGCCGTCGCGGCGGCTCTGCAACGCGGTCAACTCGATGCCGCGCAAAGCGTGTTCGACGCCTTGCCGGATGTCCAGCCCGATGACCCATTGCTGCGGCGCGAAATCGCATCGGCGTGGGCACGGCGCGCGATCGTCGAAGCCGTGCGTGGCCGCACCCGCGCCAGCCAGTCGGCGCGGCAGCATCTGACTGCACTGGCTGGCGATACTGAGCAGCGCGGCTTGATCGTGCTGCTCGATGCACGCGCGCAACACTGGCAGTTGCGTCGCGTCGGCGAGCCGGTAGAACGCCAGTGGGCCGTGTTGTTTGCGGCGCTGCAGGGCGATGGGCAAGCCGCGGCGATCAGCAGCCAGCGGCACTGTTTCGAACAGGCACTGGCCGCGATCGCACTGGCGCGCGCAGCGACCTGTCTGGAAGCGTTGGCGGCACTGGCGCCTCGCGCCGATGCCGACCAAGCGGATCGCACACGTCTAGCCCGCGTCTACCTCGGTGTCGCCGAGGAGCGGCTGGGGCGTGGCGACATCGAAGAGGCGCGACAAGCGGCGTATGGGGCGCAGTTGTGGAATCCCGGCGACGCGGGCCTTGCGCCGCTATTCGTGCGGCTGGGCCAGTTGGCGCGCTAGGCCGTTCATGATTGCCACAACGCGCGCAAGCTGGCACCGCGGCGAGCCACAGACCCCCGGTAGCCCGGGTTGAGGCGAAGCCGAAACCCGGGGCGCATCGCGCCCGAAACCCGGGGTGCATCGCGCCCGAAACCCGGGGCGCATCGCGCCAGAAACCCGGGGCGCATCGCGCCAGAAACCTTGGCGGTACACAGGTTCACCGCGGCCACGTGCAACATCCC
>PFJA01000246.1 GCA_002782905.1 Lysobacterales bacterium CG_4_10_14_3_um_filter_64_11 | reverse complement strand
AACAAACGGTCGCTAACATCTTCAACCAACTGCGCCAGTCGTCGGCCTTCATTGCCTTTCTCTGGTTTTAGCCACTGCGCCACCCTGCGATCAAACCACTCGAATGCCTTGCGCAAAAGATGCTCCGAAGCACGAAAGCCTCGTTGCGGCAGGTGGCCGAGCTGCACCAGGTGGTTCTGGTAGTAGGCGTTGTTGTTCCTATTGAGACTCAGCTTGGGGCGCGAAACGAGGGTTACGGGATCAAGGTAGCCGACATAGGTATGTCGAATCTGATCCATTCGCTGTCGATTCGCTTCGGGATCATTGCCGGCATCGATCAAACGTTGCATGTTCTTCATCGCGGCCAAAACGATGATGCTGACGGTTGTCAGCCGCTGCTGCCCGTCGATCACTTCAAACGTCTTGTCATCACCCGACTGCAAGACCAGATAGCCCATGTAGTGCGCTGGCTCACCGCCGGGCTGCAAGGTCCCGATCAGATCAAGCCATAGATCCTCCCACTCCGAATCTGTCCAACTGTAGTCACGCTGGAATCGCGGAATGTGATAAGTCAACCCATTACCGATGAGCTTGCGAAACGTATTGTTTTCGGTCTTGAAGTTCGTCGCTGCCATCTCGTAATCCTACCTTCCACCGCCGTCGAATTGATATCCGCCGATGCCGTTGACCAAGTACAACGCGCAATTGCCCGAGTGCGAAGCGATGGTATCAGGCCAGAACCAGGCGGCGCGAATCAAAAACGCCTGTACGCAACCATTGCAAACGCTGCCGCGTGCCGCTCATCGATGCCGTGTGCCTGGCTGCTGACAACCTGCCAATCGGCGCGCTCGAACACCGGGAAAAACGCATCGGCGTCGGTCACCGCGGTATCGACATGGGTCAGGTGCAGGGTCTGCGCGAACGGTAGCGTCAGCGCGTAGACCTGGGCACCACCGATCACCAGCAACTCCTCGTCGCTGGCCAGCAGCGAACACGCCTGCTCCAGCGATGCCATTGCCTGCATGCCCGCAAACGGTGCGCCACCGGAACGCGTCAGCACCAGGTTGCGCCGCCCCGGCAACGCCCGCCCCAGCGAGCGTGCGGTGTGGCTGCCCATCAACACGGTCTTGCCCAGGGTCAATGCCTTGAAGTGGCGAAAATCATCCGGCAGGTGCCAGGGCAAGGCGTTGCCACGGCCAATGGCGCGATTGCGATCCAGTGCGGCGATGAGGGTGATGATGGGCATGTGATGGCCAGACGGAAAAGGCGTAAAGCACATGATCCGCAAAGGACGCAAAAGACGCAAAGGGGGCGATAGTGTGTCCTGGTTTGTTTCACTGCCCAGGGCATCTCGTGCTGCTCCGCCACGCGCCTGTCACTGTCGCGATGGATTTCAGTGAGAGCAACTGTGCTGCCCACTGGTGCCAGTCCGTGCTGTTGTGGGAGCCGGCCTGCCGGCGAACCGGCTTGCGAAAGCGTCGCGCGCAAGGCGCGCTCCCACGAACGCCTTGAAGCACCCCTGTAGAAGTACATGCGGGCGACTATCGTGATGGGTTTCGCTACGCTCTACCCATCCTGACGTGTTGCTTTCCTCTGCTTGCCTTTGCTTTCCTTTGCGTCCTTTGCGGACTGGCGTTCGCTATTTTGCAAACCCGAAACCTTACACCGCCACCGGCGCCTTGATCGCCGGATGCGGGTCGTAGCCCTCGATGCGGACATCTTCGAACCGGAACGCGAACAGATCGTCTACGTTCGGGTTCAGGTGCAGGTGCGGCAGGGCACGCGGCATGCGCGTGAGCTGCTCGCGCGCCTGCGCAAAATGATTGCGGTACAGATGCGCGTCACCCAGAGTGTGCACAAAGTCACCGACTTGCAGCCCACAGACCTGCGCCAGCATGTGGGTGAGCAAGGCGTAACTGGCGATATTGAACGGTACGCCCAGAAAGATATCGCCCGAACGCTGGTAGAGCTGGCAACTGAGCCGACCCTGCGCGACGTAGAACTGGAACAGGCTGTGACACGGTTGCAAGGCCATCTGCGCGAGTTCGCCAACATTCCATGCGCTCACGACCAGGCGACGCGAATCGGGATTGCGGCGGATCTCATCGATCAGCCAGCGCATTTGATCGATCTCCTGCCCGTCCGGGCCAGCCCAGCGCCGCCATTGTTTGCCGTACACCGGGCCCAGTTCGCCGTCGGCATCGGCCCATTCATCCCAGATGCCGACGCCGTTCTCGCGCAGATACGCGGTGTTGGTTTCACCACGCAAGAACCACAACAACTCATGGATGATCGAACGCAGGTGCAGTTTTTTGGTGGTCACCAAAGGGAAGCCCGCCGCCAGATCGAAGCGCGTCTGCCAGCCAAATATCGAGCGGGTACCAGTGCCGGTGCGATCGTCCTTTTCGCTGCCGCGTTCCAGCACATGCTGCAACAGGTCGAGATACGCTTTCATGCTCGGGGCGCCGATTGCAGACGCGGCGAACGGCGCGAATGCCACAACAAAAACAGCCCGGCCGCGATCAATGGCAGGCTCAACACCTGGCCCATGGTCAACCAGCCAAAGGCGAGATAGCCCAGTTGCGCATCGGGTACGCGCACAAACTCGACCACGAAGCGGAACACGCCGTAAAGCAACGCAAACAACCCGGAAACCGCGTAGCGCGGACGCGCCCGGCTACTGAACCCGTACAACAGCACGAACATCAACAGCCCTTCGAGCAGCGCCTGATACAACTGCGAGGGGTGCCGCGCAAAACCATCCAGCGCGCCGCTGGCATGCAGGCTGCGCAATTGTTCCATGGGGTACGCCGACAACTCCGGGCTGTTCGGGAACAACACCCCATACCAACTGCCGGTCGGCTTGCCCCACAATTCGCCGCCGATGTAATTGCCGATGCGGCCAAAGCCCAGCCCAGGCGGCACCAGCGGCGCAACGAAATCGAGGGTGTCGAACACGTGCACGCGCTGCGCACGCGACCACAGCCACACCGCCGCGATCACGCCGAGCAAGCCGCCATGAAAACTCATGCCGCCTTCCCACACCCGCACAATCATCAGCGGATCCCTGAGCAGGTCGGCAAAGGCATAGAACAGCACATAGCCAATGCGCCCGCCAAGCACCACGCCCAACATGCCGTAGAACACCAGGTCGCCGAACGCGTTGGCGTTGATGCCGGGGAAGCGGCCAGCATTGACGCGGTGGGTGCCCAGCCACGAGACAACGATGAACGCGAGCAGGTACATCAACCCGTACCAGTGCACCGACACTGGCCCGAGGTGGATGGCAATTGGATCAATGTCGTGCAGGATCGGCATGCAACGTGCCCGGTCAAAACCCGATTATGCCTGTTGCAGAGGTTCGTCTGCGAGCCTGCGTCTGTTCCAATGCGGCAACAGCCTGGGGGAAGCTGATTTGCGTGCGCATCGGGTCGATCGGTGGTTGAGTGCGAGCGTGGAATGACAAAGCGGGATGCGTATATAACCGCAAGCCCGTGCATACGGCTCCCCAATCCTCAACCTGCGCGCTACGCGCTGGACTTTCCTTTGCGTCCTTTGCGGATCATGGAGCAGCAACGTACTAACCCGAACCACTCACGCCGCGAATCCAGCGTTGCTCGAACTCGGCCACCGCCACCGGCCGTCCCAGCAGGTAGCCCTGCGCCGAGCCACAGCCCAGCACCCGCAACAGATCCAATTCGTTTTGCGTTTCCACGCCTTCGGCAACCACGCACAAGCCCAGTTCCATCGCCATGTCGAGCAGCACCCGTACCAGATTGGTGGCGCGTGCGTCGGCGCCCATGCGGGAAATGAAACTGCGATCGATTTTCATGCACGCCAGCGGCAGTTCGGCCAAATGGCTGATCGACGCAAAACCGGTGCCAAAATCGTCCATCGACAACGGCACGCCAGCACGCGCCAGATGCTGCAATTGCGCAACCACCTCCGAACCCGGATCGAGCAGGGTGTTTTCAGTGATCTCGATGTTGACCGCGGTCGGCGGCAGGCCAGCAGCAGCGAACGTGGCCAGCAGGTGATCCACACAACGCGCCGAACGCAGTTGCACCGAAGCCAGATTCAGGTGCAGCACGAAGCCGGAAAACTCCGGCAATTGCCGCCACCGCGCCAGACGCTGCAACAGCGCCGGCAGTATCCGGCCATGAACCGTCGTGATCAGCTCGGATTCCTCCAACACATCGAGGAACTTCGCCGGCTCCAGAACCCCGCGCTCAGGATGACGCCAACGCAGCAGCGCTTCAGCGCCGACCAGGCGCTCGCTGTGCAAGGCCATGATCGGTTGCAGGTGAAACTCGAACTCGTTGGCGATCAGTGCGGCACGCAGGCGCATCTCCAGACGCAGCCGTTGCTCGGCGGCGTGATGGTGATCGCTGTCGAGGCGATACACGCCGCCACGCTGCCCGCGCGATGCCACATCGACCGCAATCATCGCGTCGCGCAGCACTGCTTCTGGCCCCTGGTACGGCGTCAGTGACGGCACAATGCCGATACTGATGCTGACACCGATCTCGCGCTCAGGTATCAGCAGCGCGCCTTCAATGTCGTGCCGAATCAGCGCCACCAACGCGTCCAACGCTTGCGCATCCGCCAGCACCACAAACTGGTCGCCCGCCAGCCGCGCCAGCTTTTCGGGCGCAAACAACGCCCTGAGTTTGTTGGCAACAGCACACAGCACCTGATCGCCGATATCACTGCCAAATGCATGGTTGATGCGATGAAAACGGTCGATATCGATCACCACCAGCGCCATCGGTGCCGCTGCCGCAGCGCCGACCACCTCGGCCAGCGTCGCCAGCAAGGCGGCGCGATTGGCAAGGCCGGTCAGGCCGTCGATGCACAACGCCCGTTGCCGATCGGCTTCCAGTTGCATCAGATGTTGTTGCGCGAGTTGACGCCCAACCAGCGCGGCCACCGCGCTGACGAACAGCCGTTCCTCGGATGCCCAGGCACGTGCGCCGCCGATGTGCTCATGACAAACCACAGCGACGATCTGCCCGCCCTGGCGCACCGCGACATCAAGCAGCGCGCCGATGCCGGTCGGCACCAAATAGGTACCGAGCAGATCGGCCATTCGCGCATCGCTGAGCACATCCTCGGCCGCCACGGTGAGGCTGGCATCCAGCGCCGCAAAGTAACGCGGCGCCGCGGCGGCAGTCAGCTCGGTACCTGGCATCTCGACCGCGCCCGCAGCCGTGCACTGATATTCACAACGGATCGATTGGCGATCATCGGCGATCCGCCAGAAGCTGGCGCGCGACACCGCGAGCGCCTGTGCCGATGTCGTCAGCACATGGCACAACGCCGCGGCGGTATCCTGCGGCGGCGTGCGGCCGAGCTCAAACAACGCGTCACGCAGCGGCTGCCAGTGCGCGGAGGCATCGGCCGGCGTGATGTAATCGCGTGGTGTGGATGGTTCGCTCACCGCAACTCCCCCGAGTAGCCTATGCTGATCTTTACCCGCCACCGTGACGATTGCAATCACTGTTTGCAATCGCTCAGGCCGGCAACACCCGGCAGATATAGCCCTTGAGGTAGGCGGTTTCCGGGATCGCCGGGTGCAATGGGTGGTCCGGCCCCTGGCTAAGCGGTTCGAGCACCTGCACAAAGCGATCGAGATGGCGCGCGGCAGCCTGAATACCCTCCAGCAATGCCGCGGCCGGCATGTGATAGCTGCACGAGCACAACACCAGCACGCCATCGCGCGCGAGCACCTGCATCGCCGCCTCGGCCAGGCGCCGGTACGCCAGCGCGCCTTCCTTGAGGTCCTTCTTGCGCTTGACGAAAGCCGGCGGATCGAGAATCACGACATCGAAATGACGGCGCTCGCTGCGTGCGGCCTTGAGGTAGTCGAACGCATCCGCAGTCACCGCGTCAACCCGATCGGACAGCGCGTTA
>PFJA01000026.1 GCA_002782905.1 Lysobacterales bacterium CG_4_10_14_3_um_filter_64_11 | reverse complement strand
CCCTTGTACTTGCCTGCGGAATGGCACGCGCAATCCGCTGTGCTGATCGCTTGGCCGCACGCCGGCACCGACTGGGCCGCACGCCTGGCTGAAGTCGAATCCACGTATCGCGCTCTGGTGGGCGCGATCGTGCGTTTTCAATCGGTACTGATCTGTGTGCCCAACGACGCGGTGCAGGCCGAGGCCAGCGCCGTGCTGGGCGAGCTCGCCACATCGCCACGCGTTCGCTTTGTGCGCTGCGCCTACGACGATACCTGGCTGCGCGATTCCGGGCCAATCACCCTGCTCGGCGATGGCGGCCCGGTGCTGCTCGATTTCCGCTTCACCGGCTGGGGCGGAAAATACCAAGCCAGCCAGGATGATCGCCTGGTGAACGAGTTGATCGCGCGCGGGGTGTTTGCCCCGCACCGCCATCAATCCATCGACTTCGCACTGGAAGGCGGCGCGATCGAGAGCGATGGCGCGGGCAGCATCCTGAGTACCTGGCATTGCCTGCACGAACGCCACCCGACACGCTCGCGCGCCGACATCACCACCACCCTGTGCGCCAACCTGCATGCGCAACGTGTGCTGTGGCTGGAGCACGGTTATCTGCAAGGCGACGACACCGACGCCCACATCGACACCCTGGCGCGCTTTGCCCCTGGCGATGCCATCGTCTATCAGGCTTGCGATGACGCAAGTGATGTCCACGCCGCCGAGTTGTCGGCAATGGCCGCTGATCTGGCGCGGTTGCGCACCCGCGATGACCAGCCGTATCGCCTGTTCGCCCTACCCTGGCCGCAGCCGATTCACGATGGCGGCCGACGCCTTGCCGCCTCCTATGCCAATTATCTGGTGGTGAATGGTGCCGTGCTGGTGCCGGCCTACGACGATGCCGCCGATGGCGAAGCCGCGCGAGTCATCGCCAGTGCGCATCCGGGCCGGGAAGTGGTGCAGGTGCCGTGCCGGCCACTGATCTGGCAGAACGGCAGCCTGCACTGCATTACCATGCAGATCCCCGAGGGAGTACTGGCATGAACACCCGTACCTTGCGCGTTGCGCTGATTCAGGACTGCGACCGTGGTCTGGTCAGCGACAATCTGGGCAATATCGAGCGGCGGGTTGCCGCTGCCGCCGCTGCCGGTGCGCGGCTGGTGCTGTTGCAGGAATTGCACAACGGCCCGTACTTTTGCCAACACGAAAGCGTGGACGAGTTCGACCGTGCCGAGCCGATCCCCGGCCCGAGCACGGAGCGGCTTGCGGCGCTGGCCGCGCATCACGGCGTGGTGCTGGTGGCGTCGCTGTTCGAGCGTCGTGCCGCCGGCCTGTATCACAACACGGCGGTGGTTTTCGATACCGACGGCCGCCTCGCCGGCCGCTATCGCAAAATGCACATCCCGGACGACCCGGGTTTTCTCGAAAAGTTCTATTTCACCCCCGGCGATCTGGGCTTCAACCCGATCGATACCGAGGTCGGTCGTCTCGGCGTAATGGTGTGCTGGGACCAGTGGTACCCGGAAGCGGCGCGGCTGATGGCGCTTGCCGGCGCCGAACTGCTGCTGTATCCCACTGCGATCGGCTGGGATCGAGCCGACGATGACGACGAAAAGTCTCGTCAGCGCATGGCCTGGCTGCTCAGCCACCGTGGCCACGCGGTGGCCAATGGCCTGCCGGTGCTGAGTTGCAACCGCACCGGTTTTGAAGCTTCGCCCGATGGCAACGGCGGCATCCAGTTCTGGGGTTCCAGCCACGTGCTCGGGCCGCAAGGTGAAATACTGGCCGAAGCCGGTAGCGAACAACCCGAAATCCTGGTGGCCGATGTCGATCTGGCACGCAGCGAACACGTACGCCGCATCTGGCCATTCCTGCGCGATCGTCGGATCGATGCCTATGGCGATCTCTTGCGACGTTACCGTGACTGAGCCCGGCCGTGATGCCACCGCGACCAGCGCGGATCAGGCACTGCTCGATCAGCCGATCAAGATCGTCGAGCGCGATGGCGTGCGCTACACCCTGCTCGGCACCGCCCACATTTCGCAGGCTTCAGTCAACGCTGTGCGCGCACTGATCGCCAGCCAGCGTTTCGACACGGTGGCGGTGGAATTGGACAGCAATCGCCATCGAGCGCTCACCGGCTCCGACACCCTGAATGAACTCGACCTGTTCGCCATCCTCCGTGGCGGCAAGGCCGGGCTGGTAGCAGCCAATCTGGCACTGGCCGCCTATCAGCGTCGCCTCGCCGAACAATTGGGCATCGAGCCGGGCGCCGAACTCAAAGCCGCGTGCAGCGGCGCCGATGACGCCCAACTGCGACTGTGGCTGATCGACCGCGACATTGGCATCACCCTGCGCCGGGCCTGGAACAGCCTCGGCTGGTGGTCGCGCGCCAAGCTCGCCAGTGGCCTCGGCGCCAGCCTGCTGTTCGACAGCACCGTGGAACAAGACGAGATCGAACGGCTGAAGGAAGGCGACCTGCTGGAAAGCAGCTTCGGCGAGTTCGCCCGGCAAAGTCCGCCGCTATTTACCGCACTGATCGATGAGCGCGACCACTACATGGCCGCGCGTCTGCGCGAGCACAGCGTACCGGGCGACGCCCGCGAGGTGCTGGCGGTGGTGGGCGCCGGCCATTTGCACGGTCTGGCGCAGGCGTTGCAAAGCGATCACGGCGAACCGACTGCCATGCGCGAGGAACTGGATTCGACGCCGGCGAGCTCACAGATTCCGTGGTTCACCATCGGTCTGATCGCATTCCTGCTTGGCGGCTTTGCCTGGGGATTTGCCCGCGGCGACGGCCTTGGCATGCAATTGGCAGTGGGCTGGGTGCTGACCACCGGCACCTTGGGTGCGCTGGGCTGCCTCGTCGCTGGCGGCCATCCGCTCAGCGTGCTGGCCGCATTTTTCGCCTCACCTTTGACGCCGCTGCACCCCGCCCTGTCCTCGGGCATGGTCAGTGCCGGCGTTGAAGCCTGGCTGCGCAAACCCACCTACCGCGATTTTCTCTACCTGCGCGATGACACCCTCACCCTCAAGGGCTGGTGGCGCAACCGGGTAGCGCGGGTGATGGTCAATTTCTTCCTGACCAACCTCGGCACCGCGCTCGGGGTATGGATTGCCGGTGCAGCGATTCTCGGCAAGCTGATCTGATCGTTTGGGCTCGCCAGCGAGCATGTGGCAGAGAAGGCATGCACTCTCGCCAAGACGCCAAGAACGCCAAGGAATCCATCAGCTTCTTGGTGGTGGCAATTGGCCACCCGGACCATTCCATTCTTAGTGATCGCCTCGCTGAAACGGATCAAGCATGGATGGCGTTCGCTCGCGCCAGCACTCCCTCGCTTCGTCATTCCAGCGAAAGCTGGAATCCAGAGCCTTTCGCCCGTATGCCAGCGGGTTGCAAGCTGAAGCCGCACGATTCCCGCTTTCGCGGGAATGACGGCAAGCAAACACCAACCCGCCTCAGCGCGGCGGCGCTGGCGCACGCGGCGCCCACGGCACCGCCTTGCGTGCCCGCGCAACCAATGCCGAAGTGCGCAGACTCCAGTCATCGAGAATGGCGTAGATCGTCGGCAAAAACAGCAGGCTGACGAGGGTCGAGAACACCAGTCCGCCGACGATGGCGCGCGCCATTGGGTAATACGGCGGGCCATCGCCGCCCAACTGCGGCCCTTCAAGGCATAGCGGCAACATGCCCAGCACGGTGGTGCCCATGGTCATCAGGATCGGGCGCAAGCGCTCGCGGCTGCCGGCGACCAACGCATCGGCGCGTGACATGCCCGCGCGACGCAGATTGTTGATGTGCTCGATCATCACGATACCGTTGTTGACCACCACACCCATCAACACCAGGATGCCGATCGAGGCCATGATCGAGAACGTGGTGCCGGTAAGCCAGAACAACCAGAACACGCCAAGTGCGGAAAAAGCAACGCCGCTGACGATGGCAAACGGAAACAGCAGCGATTCAAACAACGCCGCCATCACCACCACGATCATCACCAATGCCAGCAAGGTGTTGAACACCATCACCTGGCCGGCGTCGTCGGAATCGTTGAAACGACCGCCAAAGCTCCACGAATAACCCGGCGGGAAGCTCATGCGCTTGAGCGCTTCCTCCATCGCCTGGCGCGCCTGCGGCATGGTCTTGCCGGTGGCCAGACCAGCCTGGATATCGAGCGCGGTTTGCCGATTGCTGCGTTGAATCTGGGTGGCGCCGCGCTGCATGCGCACATTGATCACCGACATCAACGGGATCATTTCGCCATCGGGCCGGCGCAGGTTGAAGCTGCGCAGATCGTCGATGCCTTGCGTCTGTGCATTGTCGAAGCGAATCCACATCGGCACTTCGCTGTCGCCACTGCGAAACTCGCGTAGCGGTGCGCCGCGGATGGCAATGCCAACGTAATTAGCGACATCCTGCGCGGAAAACCCATACAACGCAGCCCGTTCGCGATCCACACTGACTGCCAGCTCGGTCGATTCATCGCCGGTATCGGCGCGCACATCACGCAACTCGGGCAATTTCGCCAGATTGGCGACCACCACGTCGGACAGCTCTTTCAGCGTCTGCGCCGAATCGCCGATCAGCGATAACCGCATGCCCTCGCCAGCACCACCCCCGCCGCCGCCGTTGTTGCCACCCATACCCACCTCAGCGGTGGCCAACTTGGGCATGCCGGCGCGAATCTCCTCAACCACCTGCTGGGTCGGTCGAATGCTGTCGCCATCGACCTGATCGGGATCGTCAAACAGGGTGACCCGGGTCGCCGCCCAACCTTGCTCGGAATACCAACTGTAGATCTGCTTGATCTGGTACTTGCTGCGATTCGCTTCCAGGTACGACTCGATCTTGGCGACCTCGCCGGACATTTGATCCAGCGGATAGGCGCCCTTCCACTTGTAGAACAACTCGAACTCACGCCCTTCTTGCTGTGGAAACATGTCGAATTGGGTGCCGCTGGCCGGAATCAGGCTGACCGCCACGATCAGGCCCATCGCGAGCACGCTCAAACCGCGATGCGCCAGACTCCAGCGCAGCACACCGGCATAGCGATCCTGCACTTTCCTGACCACCCCACCACTGGCGAACCCGCGCGCCGGTGCCTTGATGCGCGCCGAAATCATCGGGATCAAGCTGACTGCCACCAGCCACGATGCCAGCATCGCGACGGTAATGGTGAGCGCGACATTGGATAGATACAGCGAGATGAAATTGCGCTCGCCAAACAGGTTGGGGATGAACACGATGATGCTGGTCAAGGTGCCGGCCGACACCGCCAGTTGCACCCCACGCGTGCCTTCGATCGCGCACCGTACCGGGTCGTCGGGATATTTCTCGCGGTATTGATAAATGCTTTCGGTCACCACCACCGCGTTGTCGACCAGCATGCCCACGCCGATCAGCAACCCCATCATCGACATGATGTTCAGGGTGAGGCCGTAGAAATACATCACCCCGAGCGTCATCACGAAGCACAGCGGAATCGCCAGCGAAACCATCAACGTCGATGGCCAGTGACGCAGGAAAAAGAACAAGATCGCAATCGACAGCAGCGAACCGATCAGCCCGGCTTCACCCAACTCGGACAACGAGCTGATGACGCCTTTGGCCTGATCGGAGATGGTAATGAAGCTGACGTTCTCGAATTCCGGCGTCGCCGCGATCAGCGCCAGTTGCCTGGCGATGTTGTCCACCACCTCCACCAGGTTGGCGCTGCGTTCCTTGAAGATGTCGATGCCAACCGCCGGCTTGCCGTCCAGCCGCCGGCCATAATCGACCCGGCTCGGTTTGAGGCGAACCGTGGCGACATCGCGCAGGCGCACGCCGCCGACCGCAATCACCAGATCGCGGATCTGATCCAGGCTTTGCAATTCACCGACCGGCTGCACGCGCAAGCGGCGATCGCCATCATCGATCTCGCCCGCGG
>PFJA01000258.1 GCA_002782905.1 Lysobacterales bacterium CG_4_10_14_3_um_filter_64_11 | reverse complement strand
ACCTTCGATACCAGCGGCGGCCTGGCGACCCCGGTCAATGGCATGGTGGCATTCCCGGCGATGGTGGTCAGCCCGAACGCCTTGCCGCTGACGCTGGCACTGGACATGGCCAAGGTTACCCAGACCAGCGACACCTTCAGCGTTGCCGCGATCTCACAGGATGGTGCACCGACCGGGCGATTGACCGGTATCGACATCGGCGCCGATGGCGTGGTTTCGGCGCGCTTTTCCAACGGCCAGTCCAATGCCTTGGGGCAGTTGGCGATCACCAATTTCGCCAACCCCGAGGGCTTGCAGCAGTTGGGCGACACCAGCTGGTCGGAGACGTTTGCGTCGGGTGCGGCGCTGCGTGGCCAGGCAGGGTCGGGCAGTGTCGGGCTGGTGCAGTCCGGTGCGCTGGAAGCCAGCAATGTCGATCTGACCGCGCAACTGGTGAACATGATCAAGGCACAACGCAATTTCCAGGCCAACGCGCAAATGATCTCGACCGCCGATCGCATCACCCAGACGGTCATCAACATCCGCAACTAATTGACAGGGGAAATCTCTTGAAACCGTAGCGAGCGGCCCGAGTGCAAGGCGCACGGAGCGCAGGAACCGGAGTGTAGTTTCTCGTACATGAGGATTCCGAGCACCGCGCAACGATGCAATAGGGCCGCGCAGCAGGTTTCGAGAGGTTTCCCAAGGACAGACCATGGATCGCGCCATCTACCTCGCCATGAACGGAGCCACGCAGACCATGCGCGCCCAAACCCAGGCCGCGCACAATCTGGCCAACGTCTCGACCGTCGGTTTCCGCGCCGAAATGGCCAGCCTGGATCGTTTGCCGGTGGTCGGCGATGGCTTGCCGTCACGGGTCAATGTGATCGAGCGTGCGCGTGGTGCCGATTTCTCGATCGGGCCGCAGATGAGCACCGGTCGCGAGCTGGATGTCTCGATTCAGGGGCAGGGCTGGATTGCCGTGCAGGGACGCGACGGCAGCGAGGGCTATACCCGTGCCGGCGACCTGGAGGTCAATGCCGATGGCTTGCTGGTGACGGCGACCGGGCTGCCGGTGCTGGGCGATGCCGGCCCACTGAGCGTGCCGCCGTTCACCAAGCTCGATATCGGCCAGGATGGCACCGTGTCGGTGGTGCCGCAGGGGCAGGGGCCGGAAACCGTCGCGTCGATTGGTCGAATCAAGCTGGTCAATCCGCAACCAACGGACATGCTGCGATCGGGCGATGGCCTGATGCGCATGGCGGATGGTTCGCAAGCACCCGCCGATGCGGCGGTAACGGTGATTTCCGGCGTGCTCGAGGGCAGCAATGTCAATCCGACCCGCGCCCTGATGGAAGTGATTTCGCTGTCGCGGCAGTTCGAGATGCAGATTCGTGCCATCCAGACCGCTGACGACAATGCCGAGGCGGCAACCCGCCTTCTTCGCGTTTGATTTGACAGGAGTTCCAGCCGATGTTTCCTGCACTGTGGATTGCCAAAACCGGCCTCGACGCGCAACAGACGCGCATGGCGGTGATTTCCAACAATTTGGCCAACGTCAACACCACCGGCTTCAAGCGCTCGCGTGCGGCGTTCGAGGATCTGCTGTATCAGGATCTGCGCCAGGCCGGTGGCCAGACCTCCGAACAGACCGAAGCGCCATCCGGGTTGGCCGTGGGCACCGGGGTGCGGGTGGTCGGTACGCAAAAACTGTTTACCCAGGGCAACATCTCGCAGACCAACAATCCACTCGACGTGGCGATTCAGGGGCGCGGGTTTTTCGAAGTGCTGCTGCCCGATGGTACCCAGGCCTACACCCGCGATGGCACCTTGCAGATCGATTCCGATGGCCAGGTGGTCACGTCCAGCGGCTACCGGATCCAGCCGGAAATCACCCTGCCCAACAACGCCCAGAGCGTCACCATCGGCAGCGATGGCACCGTGGGTGTGCAGATCGCCGGGCAGGCAGCGCCGCAGCAGGTTGGTACCTTGCAGATTGTCGATTTCATCAACCCGTCCGGACTCACCCCGCGCGGCGAAAATCTGTTTCTGGAAACGGCTGCCAGCGGCACACCGCAGCCCGGCACGCCGGGTCTGAATGGCCTTGGCACGGTGCTGCAGGGTGCGCTGGAAACCTCCAACGTCAATGTCGTTGAGGAGCTGGTCAGCATGATCGAGACCCAGCGCGCCTATGAAATGAATTCCAAGGCCATCTCGGCCTCCGACTCGATGCTGCAATTCCTCAATACGCGCACCTGAACCGCGCACGGAGAAACATCATGGCCGCAGGCTCTACACGGTTTGTCGTCGCTGCCCTCGCTGCGCTGGTTTCAGGTTGCGCCAGCATCGGCGCGCGTGAAGATACGGCGTATGCGCCAACCTATCCGGACGCGGCGGTGGAAGCCGACGCGCCGATGGATGGTTCGCTGTTCAGTGCCGCCAGCAGCCGCGAGTTGTTTGCTGACCGCAAGGCACGCCTGGTCGGCGATATCCTCACCATCAACCTGACCGAACGCACCCAGGCCAGCAAGAGTTCCAGTACCAGCACCACCAAGGACGATAGCGTCGACGTGGGCGCGCCGACCTTGTTTGGCAAGGAAACGACACTCAACGGCCGCCCACTGAGTTTTGGATTGAACAGCGCGCGTGAGTTCACCGGTGAGGGGCAGAGCAGCCAGAGCAATCAGCTGAGCGGCCAGATCACGGTCACGGTCGCGCAACGATTGCGCAATGGTGCGCTGCTGGTACGCGGTGAAAAATTGCTGAACATCAATCAGGGCCACGAGATGGTGCGCATTTCCGGCATCGTGCGCCCGGAGGACATTGCCCAGGACAACACGGTGTCGTCCTCTCGCGTCGCCGATGCCCGCATTGCTTACACCGGCCGTGGCACGCTGGCCGATGCCAACAGCCAAGGCTGGTTGGCGCGATTTTTCAATTCCAAGTGGATGCCGTTCTGATGTGCCGCGTGCGACGAATCGTTACCGGCCTGGCTCGGGTTGAAGCGAAGCGCAAACCCGGGGACCGGTCGCCCCGGCAATGCGGCATCCCGGGTTTTCAACCCGGGCTGCGCGCTCTTTGCTTCCGTTCCAGGGGAATGGCGTTCTAATGTTTCGTTACAGCCTGAGGGGTGCACCATGAAGGCAACATTCGCAGCGTTGTGGTTGCTCGCGGCGCTGACATTGACGCCAGCGGCGGCAGCCGAGCGCGTCGGCGACTTGGCGCAGATCGCAGGCGTGCGCAGCAACCAGATCGTGGGTTACGGCCTGGTGGTCGGCCTCGATGGCACCGGTGATCAGACCAGTCAGGCGCCGTTTACTACCCAGAGCCTGCAAAACATGTTGCAACAATTCGGGGTGACGGTGCCGCCGAACGTACGCCCGCAATTGCGCAATGTCGCGGCGGTCAGCATCACCGCCGAACTGCCGGCATTCGCCAAACCTGGCCAGACGATCGACATCACAGTGGCCTCGATCGGCAATGCCAAAAGTCTGCGTGGCGGCAGCCTGTTGATGACGCCGCTGCGTGGTGCCGATGGTGAAATCTATGCGTTGGCACAGGGCAATGTCGTGGTCGGCGGCGTCGGCGCCAGCGGTGCCAGTGGCAGCAGCGTACAGGTGAATGTGCTCAACACCGGCCGCATCCCGGCCGGTGGCATGGTCGAGCGTGGCGTGGCGAACGCGTTTGCGGTTTCCGATGGACTGGTGTTCAACCTGCACAGCCCCAATTTCAGTACCGCCAGTCGCATCGTTACCGCCATCAATGCGGCGATGGGTGAGGGTGTTGCGCAGGCGCTCGATGGCGCATCGATTGCCGTGCGCGCGCCGGTGTCGCCCGATCAGCGGGTCAGCTTTGTTGGCATGATCAACGATATAACGGTCGAGCCGGGCAACTTGCCGGCACGGGTGATCATCAATGCGCGCACCGGTACCGTGGTGATCGGCGCCAACGTCACCGTGTCGGCGGCGGCGGTGGCGCACGGCGGCATTGAGGTCAGCATTTCCGAGCAGCCGTTCGCCAGCCAGCCCGGGCCGCTAGCGGATGGGTCGACGGTAGTGGTGCCCGATTCGAGCGTCAGCATCACCGAGCGCGGTGGCACCGCATTCAAGTTCGGCCCGGGTGTGAGCCTTGATGAGATCATCAGCGCGATCAATCGGGTCGGCGCAGCGCCGAGCGATCTGATCTCGATCCTGCAGGCGCTCAAAGAGTCCGGCGCCTTGCGTGCCGAGCTGGTGGTGATCTGAACCTGCGATGGACGGAACAACTGCCAGCAGCGTGTACACCGATTTCAGTGGGCTGGCCAGCCTGCGTGCGCAGGCGCGCGATGATAGCCAAGGTGCGCTGCGCGACGTGGCGCAGCAGTTCGAGGCGATCTTTACCCAGATGCTGCTCAAGTCGATGCGCGCCGCCAGCCTGGGCGATGGCATCTTCGACAGCGACGAATCGAAAACCTGGACGGACATGTTCGACCAGCAGTTGTCGGTGAGCATGGCGACAACCGGCAAGGGCATGGGTATTGCCGACATGCTGGTGCGGCAATTGAGCAGTGCGGTGCCGGCCTCGGCGGCGTCGGCTGACGCAATTCCCCTGCATCGGGAAAGCGCCGGCTTGCCGCTGCCTGGCGTTGGCGGCACGCCATTGCCGAGCCAGGCCGAGCTGTCCGTGCGGCAATGGCTGCGCGGCGCAGCGGCAACGGTCGAAACCGCCGGTGTCGGCGCGGCCAGTGCGGCTGCGGTGTTGGGCGGCAATCCGATCGCGTTTGTGCAGCGCATGGCGCCGCATGCGAAAGCCGCGGCAGAAGCGTTGGGTGTTTCGTTGCGCAGTGTGCTGGCGCACGCGGCGCTGGAAACCGGCTGGGGTGCGCACGTACCCGAAACATCCGCTGGTCAACCCAGCTTCAACCTGTTTGGCATCAAGGCCGGCGGCAGTTGGCTCGGCGCGCGTGTGGCGCGGCCGACCATCGAGTTTGAGCACGGCGTGGCGGTGCGTCGTGCCGAGACGTTCCGTGCTTACGACAGCCCCGCCGAGGGCTTTGCCGATTATGCGCGGCTGCTCGCTGGCAGCCCGCGTTATGCGGCCGCGCTTGGACGCGGTGATGACGTTGCCGGTTTTGCGCAGGCGCTGCAACAGGGCGGTTATGCCACCGATCCCACCTATGCCACCAAATTGAACGCCGTTGCACAAAGCCCGCAGATGCAGGCGGCACTGGCGCAACTGGAGACGCGTGCAATGACTGCTGCTGGCACACCCGTGGCCACGGATCGCAACGCCACCCCCACGGCAGCGCCGTCGTGGCCCGCAGCATCGGCTATCCGGGCACAGCGATGACCACGCCTTCCATTTTGTTGCACTACCGAGGAAGCCGCCATGGCTGACCTGCTGTCCACTGGCATTTCCGGCTTGTTGACCTCGCGCACCGCGCTGGACATCACCGGCCACAACATCAGCAATGTCAACAGCGAAGGGTTTTCACGGCAACGCGCCACCTTCGAGGCGCGAACGCCGCAGCAGAGCGGGCCGTTTTTCATTGGTCAGGGTGCGCAGACCGGTTCGATCGAACGCATCTTCAGTCAGTTTCTGGTTGACGGCTTGCGTTCGGCGACCTCCGGTGAGGCGCGCTTGAGTGCATTTGACGACATGGCCAGCCGCCTCGACAACCTGCTTGCGGATCGTGCGATAGGGTTGCAACCGGCATTGAGCGGATTTTTTGCGGCGGTGCAAGATGTCGCCAACAATCCATCCGACACGGCGGCGCGCACGGCGTTGCTGGGCCAGGCCAATGCCTTGAGCGATCGCTTCAACGGCATCGCGCGTGAAATGGAGCGTGTCGACACCGACCTGAATCGGCGGATTGGCGATAGCGTGCGCCAGATCAACGAGCTGGGGCGCTCGATCGCTTCGCTCAATGCCGAAATCCAGGTGTCGGCAGCGAGTTCGCCCAGCAACCGTCCGGCCGCAGACCTGCTGGACAAGCGCGACGCCCTGCTCAAGCAACTGGCAGGGGTGGTCGGGCTCAATGCAGTGGTGCAGGATGACAGCAGCATCAATGTGTTCGTTGGCAGCGGTCAGGCGCTGGTGCTGGGCAATCGCAGCAACCAACTGGCTGCCGTTGCCAACCCGTTCGACCCGACCCGCACCGAGGTGGCGGTAGCCAGCACCGGCGTGCTGGTGTCGGCGCAGATCAATGGCGGCGAGTTGGGTGGTCTGCTCGATGTGCGCCGCGATCTGCTCGATCCGGCGCGCGCGCAGTTGGGACGCACTGCGGCCGGTTTGGCACTGGCGTTCAACGAACAACATCGTGCCGGGATGGATTTGAACGGTGCGCTGGGTGGTGATTTCTTCACTATCCCCAGCCCGACGGTCAGCGGTGCGGCCGGCAACAGTACGGGCCTTGCCTTGAGCGCGAGCATCAGCGATATCGGTGCGGTAACGCAGTTCAGCTACGTGCTGGGTTTCGATGGTGCGGCCTATGCGTTGACGCGCAGCGATGGCGCGGCGATCGCGATGACTGGCACCGGTACCGCGCTTGATCCGTTTGTCGCCGACGGCTTGAGCCTGGTGGTTGCCGGTGCGCCAGCGGCCGGTGATCGCTTTCAGATTCGCCCGCTTCAGGCAGCGGCCACCGGCATCGATGTTGCAATCACGCAGACCAATCGCATTGCCGCGGCGGTGCCGATGCGCACGCTGGCTGCTGGCGCCAATGTCGGCGATGGCAGCATCAGTGCACCGCGTGTGGTCGATGCCACCAATCCGGCGTTGTTGACGCCACTGACGATTGCGTTCACTGCGCCCAACACTTACCAGATCAACGGTGCCGGCGCGTTTGCCTACACCGCGGGCGCGACGATCGCCGTCAACGGTCTGCAATTCGAGATCAGTGCAGCGCCCGCAAGTGGCGACGTATTCACCGTGGTGCCCAACAGCGGTGGGGTGGGCGACAACGGCAATGCTCTGCGGCTGGGCGATCTCATCAACAAAGGGGTGCTCGATGGCGGTGCCACCAGCATCGGCTCGGGATTCAGCCAACTGGTGGTGCAAGTGGGTTCGAGCACGGCGCAGGCACGGATCGGCCTCGATGCGCAACGCGCATTGCGCAATCAGGCCGAACAGGCACAACAAAGCGTTTCCGGCGTCAATCTGGATGAAGAAGCCGCCAACTTGTTGCGCTTTGAACAGTCTTATCAGGCATCCGCACGGGTCATCGCGGTTGCCGATACCTTGTTTCAGACCTTGCTGGGTGCCGTACAGGGGCGTTGATCATGAGAGTTTCCACCAGCTTCATGCAGCTACGCGCGCTCAATGCCGTGCTCGGCAATCAAGCTGCGCTGTCCGACGTGCAACAGCAGGTTGCCACCGGCAAGCGCATCCTCAGCCCGGCGTTCGACCCGGTTGGCAGCGCGCGTGCGCTGGATCTATCGGCATTCAATGCCAGCATCGAGCAATTCCAACGCAACATTCAGGCCGGCACTTCGCGGTTGGGGCTGGAAGAGAATGCGCTGACGAGCAGTGAGAATGTTCTGCAACGGGTGCGTGAATTGTCGCTGCAAGGCATCAACCCGACGCTCAATGACGGTGCTCGCGGCGATATCGCGAGCGAGCTGCGTGAACGACTGGATCAGCTGGTGCAGCTCGCCAATAGCCGCGATGGCAATGGCGAGTTCCTGTTTTCCGGCAACCAGACGCGGACGCAGCCGTTCGTGCGGTCCAATGCGCCGGGCGCGCCGGTGAGCTATGTCGGCGATCAGGGCCAACGCCTGTTGGCGGTGGGGCCGGCCGGTGCGCTGGCAAGCGGCGACCCGGGCTCGGATGTGTTCATGCAGATCGCTGACGGCAATGGGGGCTTTGTGGTCGTTGCCGGGGCCGGCAACACCGGTTCGCTGATCGTCGGCAGCAACCAGGTAAGCGACCCTGGTGCGTTCACCGGCGCCAGTTTCACGGTCCAGTTCAGCAGCGCCAGCGGCTACGACATCCTCGATGCAAGCAACGCGGTGGTGGCCAGCGGCAGCTATTCGGGCAACGACACCATCACCTTTCAGGGCATGCAGCTTGCGCTGTCGGGCGAGGCGGTGGCTGGCGACCGTTTTTCCCTGGCGGCGAGCACCAGCCAGGATGTGTTTACCAGTGTGCAACAGCTCATCGACGCGTTGCGCCAGCCGATCGCCAATGACACTCAGCGCGCGGCGGTCAGCAATACCATGAATCGGGCGCTGGAAGGGCTCGACAATGCGCTTGGCCGCATCATCGATACCCGCGCCGGTGTCGGCGCACGTCTCAATGCGATGGAGCAGCAGCGCGACGCCAATGAAACCATGAAGCTGCAGATCGCAACCGACTTGTCGGCGGTCGAAAATGTCGATCTGAGCGAGGCGGTGAGCCGAATGAGCCAGCAATTGGGCGCGTTGGAGGCCTCACAACAAAGTTTCGTGCGCATTCAGAATCTGAGTCTGTTCAACTTCCTGCGCTGATTGCGCGACACGCGTCATTCAGCGTGTGCCGCAGGAGCGGCGCACGATCAGTTGCACCGGGTACATCGCGCTGTCGATGGGCTCGCCGTTGATTCGCTTGAGCAGGCTGGTGACCAACAACTCGCCAGCGCGCTGCGTGTTCTGGCTGGCGGTGGTCAGGGACGGGTTGACGCAACTGGCCATCGGGATGTCGTCAAAACCCGCTACCGACACCTGCTCGGGCACACGGATGCCACGCTCGCTCAAGGCTTGCATGGCTCCGATGGCAATCAGGTCGCTGGCGGCAAATATCGCGTCGAACGGCCGCTTGCGAGCGAGCAATGCGGTAGCCGCGTCATAGCCCGCCTGCTGGGCGCTGAGCGCGTCCACTTGCAGCGCTGACTCGACCCTTCCGCCTTGGCGCTGCACGGTGTCGGCATAGCCACGATACCGTTCGGCAAACTCCGGATACTGCCCGGATGCGGTTCCCAGAAATGCGATCTGGCGTCGCCCCAGGCCGAGCAGATGAGCGGTGATCGCGGCACCGCCCTGGTAATTGTCGCAGCCGATCGACAACCCCGGCTGATTGGGTTCCACCGCGCCCCAGCGTACAAATGGGGTGCCCTGTTGCACCAGCTTTTCCAGCTTGCTGCGATAGGTGAGGTAGTCGCCATAACCGAGCAGGATGATGCCATCGGCTTTGTTGCTGTCGCGAAAGTCGGCATGCCAATCCTTGGACAACTGCTGGAACGAAATCAACAGGTCATAACCCTGTTTGGCGCAGGCGCGGGTGATCGAGCCCAGCATCGACAGGAAGAACGGGTTGATCTGCGATTGGTCAGGGCTGGGGTCTTCGAAGAACAACAATGCCAGCGTGCCAGGGTGTTGCGTGCGCAGGCTCGACGCGTTCTTGTCGACCGTGTAGTGCAGTTCGCGGGCAATGTGTTGAATGCGCTTGCGCGTTTCTGCACTGACCAGGGGACTGTTGCGCAAGGCGCGTGAAACCGTCGATTGCGACACGCCAGCCTGATAGGCGATGTCAAACGAGGTGGGTTTGCCCTTCATGCGCGCACTCGCTGCAAGGATCGACTGATGCCCGCGGCAAAGCCCGTTTGGGCCTGGGATGGCGGGTCACAGTGGCTATTTTTAGCACGTTACGCGGGCTTCGCGGGGAATGCGGCGGTGCCTGGTTCGCGGATCGGGCCGCCAATCTGGCAAAATGACCGGCCAACCCCTCCACTTATTCCGGATTTGACATGAGCCAGCACGATATCCGCTCCGCACAGCGGCCTGAGCCCGACCCCGAGATGGCCGCCATCGCCGATTACGTTGCCGACTATGCGTTGAGTTCGAGCGAAGCATTCCAGACCGCACGCTACATGCTGATGGACTCGCTGGCGTGTGCGATGCTGGCGATGAAGCATCCGGAGTGCGTCAAGCATCTCGGGCCGCTGGTGCCGGGCGCCGACCTGAAGGGGGGCGCCCGCGTGCCGGGGACCAGTTATGAGTTGGACCCGGTGCAGGCTGCCTACAATATTGGTGTGCAGATACGCTGGCTGGATTTCAACGACACCTGGCTGGCCGCCGAGTGGGGCCACCCTTCGGACAATCTCGGCACCATCCTGGCGGTTGCCGACTACCTTTCGCGCAAGCCGGTCGCTGACGGCGGCAGGGTGTTGAGCGTGCGCGATGTGTTGGCCTATGCGATCAAGGCGCACGAGATACAGGGCTGTTATGCCCTGAAAAACAGCTTCAATCGGCTCGGCCTGGATCATGTGCTGCTGGTGCGTTTGGCCTCCACCGCGGTCGCCACGCACATGCTGGGCGGCAACCGCGAGCAAATCATCAACGCGGTGTCGCATAGCTGGATCGATAACGGCGTGCTGCGTACCTACCGCCACGCGCCCAATGCCGGCCCGCGCAAGAGCTGGGCCGCTGGCGACGCCTGCCGCCGTGCGGTCACCCATGCGCTCAACGCGGTCAACGGATGCGTTGGCTACCCGAGCGCATTGAGTGCCAGGACCTGGGGTTTCTACGACGTGGCCTGCAACGGCAAGGCGTTCGAATTCGAACGGCCGTTCGCCAGCTATGTGATGGAAAACGTGTTGTTCAAGATCAGCTTCCCGGCCGAGTTTCACGCGCAGACGGCGGTTGAATGTGCGATGAAATTACATCCTCAGGTGGCCGCCAAGCTCGATCAAATCGAGCGGATCGTGATCCAGACCCAGGAGGCGGGCGCGCGTATCATCGACAAGACCGGGCCGCTGGCCAATTACGCCGATCGCGACCACTGCATCCAGTACATGGTGGCGGTGCCGTTGATTTTCGGCCGCCTGAATGCGGATGATTATGGCGATGCGGTGGCCGCCGATCCGCGCATCGATGTGCTGCGCGCGAAAATGCAGGTCAGCGAAAATCCGCAGTTCACCCGCGAGTATTTCGCCCCGGACAAGCGCTACATCGGCAATTCGGTGCAGGTATTTTTCAACGATGGCAGCGCCACCGAGAACGTCTCCATCGATTACCCGATCGGTCACCGCAAGCGCCGCGATGAGGGCATCCCGGTGTTGCTGCAGAAATTCGAGGCGGCATTGCGTGGCCACTTGCCAGCGCAGCGGGTGGAACAGATACTGGCCCTTGCCGGCGACCCGGCCCGGTTTGAGGCCACCCCAGTGTCGAAGCTGATGGCGCTGTTCGCGCTTTGAGTTCTGAAAATGCGAAGGCAATCAGTTGCTTGGCGTTTATTTGATTGCTGGAAATGGCAACGTGACGTTGGTGTTAGCCTTTCGTTAATGCTAGCGTCACACAACGCAGGGTAACCTCGTCTTGGTGTACTGCAGTCGGGTCAACGACGATCCATTGCAGGACGCCCCCCTCAAACCGTTGCAACGCAGTGGAGCAAAACATGAACAAGAAGTTACTTTGCGGTGCGGTGCTGAGCGCCTTGGCATTTTCCAGTGTCGTGGCCGCGCAGGAATATGATGACCGCTGGTACGCGAGCGCTGGTGCCACTTTGTGGAACCTTGATAGCGACCGCGATGTAGGCAACTCCAAGCTCGGCGTGCAGTTCGGTGCGGGGCGTTTCTTCAGCCGCAACTTCTCGCTGGACGCCGAGTTCAATTACATGAATCCGGAGAAAAAGGGCAACGACCTGCTGTTCTCCAACTATGGGGTATCGCTGGATGGCCGTTATCACTTCATCCAGGACGGACGCAGTTGGAATCCCTACCTACTCGCCGGTGCCGGCTTCCTGCGTCACGAAGAAGAGTTCGAGTTGATCAACAACCCGAATTCGCCGGGGCAGATCAAGGGCAATAACGTCGAGTTCCATGTGGGTGCCGGTTTGCAAGCCAACTATGGGCATTGGGGTGTGCGAACTGAAGTGCGAAACCGGTATGACAATAACGATGAGAGTGCTGCCAAACCGGGCAGCAGTTTTTTCAACGACATTGGGTTCAGCCTAGGCATTTTGTACCGCTTCGGCGAAGTGGCCAAGTCCGCTCCGGCGCCTGCTCCGGCTGCGCCATTGCCGCCGCCGCCGCCGCCGGCTCCGACCTGCGATCAGCTCGATGATGATGGCGATGGCGTCAACAATTGCGAAGACAAGTGCCCGACCTCGCAAGCTGGCCAGGCGATTGGCCCGGATGGTTGCCCGGTCGCGCTGACCATCGATTTGCGCGGTGTGAACTACGATTTCGACAAGGCCACACTGCGTCCGGAGTCCGCGGCCATTCTTGATGAAGCGGCTGCTGTGCTCAGCAAGTACCCGCAGTTGCAGGTCGAGGTTGCTGGCCATACCGATTCGGTTGGCGCCGAAGTTTACAATCAGGGTTTGTCCGAGCGCCGTGCCAAGGCGGCCTATGACTACCTGCTGGCACACGGGGTGTCGGCGGCGCAGTTGGTCGGCCCGAACGGTTACGGTGAGTCCCGTCCGATCGACAGCAACGACACCCGTGAGGGGCGTGCGCGCAATCGCCGCACCGAGCTGAACGTTCAGAACTGAGCTACAGTTCACGTTTTACCGAAGAAGCCCGGCGTCAGCCGGGCTTTTTTTATTGCGTCGACGCTACCACAACACCTACACTCGGTCGCTCAGGGGCCTGCAGATTGGAGTATCGCGTCATGAGCACACTCGCGCATCGAGCCGCTGCCCTGTTGATTCTGCTGTCGCCGTTTGCTGCGGTTCTGGCCGCCGAACAGGTGGCGCCGGTGGCCAATACGCTGCGTAGCGCCGCGCCGCCGGTGGCAGCGACAGCGGTCAACGCGGGTGCTGCGCTGGCAACACCGCAAGCACCGGTTGCCGCCACCACGAAGCCTGCCGCTTACGTGCCGAAAACGGCATACGACAACAGCCCTTATCGGTTCAATGCCGGTGCGCGTTTCACCGCTGCCGAATTTGATGCCTGGATGCAATCACGGGGTATCCGCGTGGCCAAGGGCAAGCCGGCCGCGGCTTCGGATGCTGGCTCGGGCACTGCGGTGGCGCCATCCACGAGTGAAGCGACAGACGCGGCCTGTGACGCGCAGGCAGTCAGCGCTTGCTGAAGCGATAGTGGGCAACACCCCACTGGTTGCCTTGGTCATAGCCGAACAGTTCGGCGCAGGCCATCCAGAACATGCGCCAGCGCTGCGCCCAGTGCGCGGCTTGTTGGGCACCATGAACTGATGCAAGCACGCGCTGAACCTCGTCTCTATGACGATCCTGGTTGTGCAGCCAGTGGTTGGCGGTATTGCGATAATGCACACCCGACAGCAACCAGCGTTGCTCCAGCAGCAATTGGCCCTGGAAGTGCAGCAAGGTGTCGGCAGCCGGCATCAGGCCGCCGGTAAAAAAGTATTGCCCCATCCAGTTGTTCTCACCCTGGGTCTCGAACGGATACATCAGGTTGCGATGACAAAAGATATGCACGAATAACTGACCATCATGGCGCAGCCAACCACTGATGTTTGCCAACAGCGCCTGATAGTTGCGCACGTGTTCGAACATTTCTACCGATACCACACGATCAAAACTGTCTGCTAACAGATCCAATACGTTGACGTCGCAGGTGAGTATGCGAATGTTTTTCAGGCCGCGCGCCTGCGCCTGAGCAAGAATGTGAGCGCGTTGCGAGTGCGAGTTGGATACTGCCGTGATGCGTGAGTGCGGGTAGTGTTCGGCCATCCACAGCGTCAGTGAGCCCCAGCCGCAACCCAGCTCGAGAATGTCCTGACCATCGGCCAGGTGCGCACGCTCGCCGTACAGGGCAAGCATGGCGCGCTCGGCCTGGTCCAGCGTCTCATTGCCGAGCGGGTAATAACATGCGCTGTATTTGAGTTGCGCGCCGAGGCACAGCTCGAAGAATCGTGCCGGTACCTCATAGTGCTGGCTGTTTGCCGCATTGGTTTCGATGGCAATCGCGCTGTTGCGCAGGTCGCGCAACAGCGCGACGTAACGCTGATCGGCTCGTTCGATATCGTCGCGGTATTCCTCGTCAAGGCGCTGCGCACACAAGCGGCGGATGCCCAGCCGCAGCAGGCGATCGGGAATGAATCCGCGCTCCGCGGCAGTGATCAGGTTCATCGTGTGCCTCGCTTGTCTGTGGGTGGCCACGGGATGAATGCGCTGACCTCGCGTTGGTAGCGTGCGTAATCCTCACCGCGTGAGCGCAGCGCCTGCGCCTCGGTGTACGGGATGCCGGTAACGCGGTACAGGAACAGCCACATCGCGATCGGACCCAGCCAGGCCAACCACTGCATGTCCGAGCCGAGCGCCAGCAGCACGTAGGCAAACCAGTGCAGCCATTCGAAAAAATAGTTGGGGTGGCGCGACCAGGCCCACAGCCCAACGCGGCAGGTTTTGCCGCGGTTATTCGGATTTTTGCGGTGGTTCGCCAACTGTTGGTCGGCAATGGATTCGCCGAGCATGGACAGCAGCCAGAGCGCAATCGCAGCGATCGTGCCGGCGGTCAAATCCGGGTTGGGATTGCTGGCAGCGGCGAGCAATGGCAGCGAAAACAACACCACGAATAGTGCCTGACCCTGAAAGAACCCAAAGAAATTCAATTGATTGCCTTGCCAATGCTGGCGCAGATTGCGATACCGCCCGTCTTCTGGCTCGTGCAGCACCCGGATCAGCAGGTGCAGGCACAAACGCGCACCCCAGACCCCGCCAAACATCGCCACCAGCCCGCGCGGCAGCGGCGCGCCGCTGCCCGCCAGACCGACATACAGCGCTGCCAGCGCCATCAGCAATGCCCATACCACGTCGACATAGCCGGCATTGTTGATTCGCCAGCACCATGCCCAGGTTGCGGTCATTGCCAGCGCACTGAACAGCCAAATCCACAGCAGGTTTGCGATCATGGGTGCTCCTTGGGTGTGATTGGCATCGGCGCGTTGCGCGGCCGGTTGTGATGGTGTGCGCCAAGAGCTAGCAGCAGTGGCAGCAGGGCAGCCCATGCCAGCGCGAGAATCAGCATCATTGCCGGCACGTCAATGTCGAACGTGGCCGCAGCAAACCCATTGCTGGCAGCGTAATAAGCGGCAGGGCCGAAGACAGCGCCGAGCAACGCGGCGGGCCATGGGCGGCCACGCAGAAATACCAGTGAATGATTGATGCTGAGGATAAAGCCAAGCCACAGTGCAATTATCCAGATCGGTGCAAAGGGTGGCGATGGCCACGGTTGCGCGAAATGCATCCAGCCGCAGGCAACCCACAGGCTGTCGCTGGCGTAGCCGATCGGCAGCGCACGCAGCAACAGCCATAGATCGGCCGCGCGGGTACGTGCGTCGCTGAGCACCCAGCCGGCAAACAGCATGGCTGCGACTGGTCCAGTCCAGGCCATGCCATTGCCGGCACCGGCCACGGTTGCAAACCAGACCAACTGGAAACCGGCGGCATTGGCCAGCACGCGTTTCATTGAGCACCCGCATGCTGCGCAATCGGTGGCGAAAATTGCCCGCGGCGATTGTCGGGCCGCGCAAACAACAATTGCACGTTGCCAATCGAACGCTCGATGAAGCCACCTTCGCAATAAGCCAGATAGAACTCCCACATGCGCATGAAACGGTGGTCATAGCCCAATGCACGCACCGCTTCGCGCTGTTCCAGAAAGCGTTGCCGCCAGTGTTGCAGGGTCAATGCATAGCTCGCGCCGATGTCTTCCAGATTGATCAGGCGCAGATCGGTATGACGGGCCGCACTGCCGACCAGCGCACTGACGCACGGGATGAAGCTCCCCGGAAAGATGTGTCGCTTGATGAAATCCACCGAGCGCAGGGCTTGTTGATAACGCTGGTCTTCAATGGTGATCGCCTGGATCACGGCAAGGCCACTGGGTTTGAGCAGGTCTGCGCACTTTTTGAAGTAGGTCTTGAGATATTGGTGGCCAATCGCTTCCACCATTTCGATCGACACCAGCTTGTCGAAGCGGCCGCGAAGCGTCCGATAGTCGGCAAACAACACCGTGACGCGGTCGTCCAGGCCGGCGCTGGCGACACGTGCCTGTGCCAACTCGAATTGTTCGCGTGAAATGGTGGTGGTGGTGACATGGCAGCCATGGCGCCGCGCCGCATACAGTGCAAAGCCACCCCAGCCGGTGCCGATTTCGACGACATGATCGGAACTGCGCAAATCCAGCTTTTCGCAAATGCGCGCCAGCTTGCGCTCGGCGGCAACTTCCAACAACTCGTCCTGGCTGGCAAAAATCGCCGATGAATACATCAGGTTTTCATCGAGAAACAGGCGAAACAGGGGGTTGCCCAGATCGTAGTGCGCCGCAATATTGCGCCGCGCGCCGCTGTGCGTGTTGCGGCGCAAGCCGTGCCATGCCCTGAGCAACCAGCCAGCGACGCGCGCACTGCCACCTTCCATCGCATCGAGCAAGTCGCGGTTGCGCACCAGCAAGCGGATCAGCGCAACCAGATCAGTGCATGTCCATAGACCGTCCATGTACGCTTCGCCGGCGCCAACGCTGCCGTTGAGGGCGACATGGCGATAAAACTCCGGGTCGCGCACGTGCACGACCACCGCCGCCGGTGCATCAGGGCTCGGATCGTGCTGGCCCAGCCGGGTGCTGCCGAGGGCATCGTGCAACACCAACTCACCGCGCAAGCCGGCGAGCCGGCTGAGCATTGCAGTGCGCGCCAGTCGCAGCGTCAGCGGCAGGGTTTGCGATGTTTCGGGTTGCAACGAGCGCGCAGGCGTACTCATCGGTTCTGTCTCCGGACGGCGGTTCTGGGGTGGTCGTGCACCGGCACGCGCTTGAGCCAAAGGCGCAGCGCCTGCCAATGGATGGCGGCAACGATTTTTGCGGTGATCGCCGGGTAACGCAGCAACATCCACGCCATCACGCCGGCGGCAAGAGGTCTACGCCGCAAAATCAGCGTGGCGTCAAACTCGCGTTGCGCGCCATCGAGCACGCTCATGTGAATATGCAATCGCTGATCTGCAGCGGTTAGCCGCCAGCGATAACGGCGATCCATTGCCATGAAGGGTGATACATGGAAGCACTTGTCGAATTCCCAGAGCAGCCAATCGCCGGCTGGCGCGGCAGCAGCCACCGGCAACACATAGGCATGGCGCTCGCGCCACGGCGTGTTGGTAATTTCGGCCATCACCCATTGCAGGGTTTCTCCGGTCGCGTCATAGCCGTAGTAAAAACTCACCGGGTTGAAGCACAGGCCGAAGTAACGCAGGTGGGTAAGCAAGCGGATCGGTCCGTCCGGTCGGGTACCAAGTGCCTTGTGTACGGTGTCGCGCACCGCTTGGTCGAGCGCAAGGCCGGCGCTGCCGTGATAGTCGGCACGATGAAACGCCGCCAGATTGCGGCGGTTGATGGACCACAACCAACGCCGTGCGAATACGGTGTCGAGCTCGGCCAAGTCCAGCCACAACATGAAAACCCGGTAGGAGAACGCATGTGCCACCGGGTGCTGGCGGCGGTGGCTGACGCGCCCTTCGTAGATCGCGCTGTGCATCACCACGCCACTCCCAAGGCACTCGCCACCTCAACGCCGCTGCGCAGACCATCTTCATGGAATCCAAAGCCCCAATAGGCGCCGCAGTACCAGGTGCGGTTATGGCCATTTACAGCACTGCGCTGGCGCTGCGCGGCGATGCTGGCGTGGCTGTAGACCGGGTGCTGGTAACGCATTCGTGCGATCACTCGTTGCGGGTCGATGGCGGCGTCGCGATTCAAGCTGACCACGAACGGCTCGGGGCTGGCGATCGACTGCAACACGTTCATGCAGTAGCTCACCGAGCAGGCCGTGGACGGGTCGTCGGCGACATGTGCGTTCCACGCTGCCCAGGCTTTGCGCCGCGTCGGCAGCACGCGCGCGTCGGTGTGCAACACCACGTCGTTGCACTGATAAGCGATCGCACCCAGCACAGCGTGCTCGGCCGCACTGGCATCGGCCAGCAAGGCCAGTGCCTGATCGCTGTGGCAGGCAAACACCACCTGATCGAAACTGTCCTCACCGTGCACCGTACGGATACGCACCGCCCCGGCATCGCGCTGCACCGACTGCACCGCTTGCTGCAGGCGAACCTGCACCGGCCAGTTGCTGCTGATCGCCTGCACGTAGCGATCCGAGCCGCCGGTCACCACGCGCCATTGCGGGCGTTCGCTGATCTGCAACATCTGATGATTGGCCATGAACGCGACCAGATACTTGGCCGGGAATGTGCGCACCTGGGCTTGCGGCGACGACCATAGCGCCGATGCCATTGGCAGCAGGTGATCCTCGATGAACAGCGGCGAGTAGCGCTGCTCGGCGAGATAGTCGCCAAGGCAAGGGCCGTCATCCGGCGCTTGCAGCAGTGCCGGTGCAGTGCGGTAGAAGCGCGTGATATCTTGCACCATGCGCCAGAACGGCGGCGAGACCAGATTGCGGCGCTGGCAGAACAGGGTATCGAAAGTTTCGGCGTTGTATTCCAGGCCGCTGCGATCATCGCGCACGGAAAAGCTCATGCGGGTCGGCTGGGTTGCCACCCCCAGATCGTCAAACAATCGGCTCAACAGCGGATAGTGTTCGCGGTTGTGGACAATGAAGCCGGTATCGATGCGGTATTGCTGACCAAATCGCTCGACATCGTGGGTGTGGGTGTGGCCGCCGAGCCGCGGCTCACGCTCGAACAGCACCACCTGGTGCTGGCGCGACAACAGCCAAGCACAGCTGAGGCCAGCGATGCCGCTGCCGATGACCGCGATACGCATCGCTTAGCCCGCCTTGTGGTGCGGCGTCTGCAGCTGCGCGGGACTCGGTTTCAAGTCCCACACCAGGCCGATGGCTGCGAGCACACACAATCCATAGTAGGTCAGGTCGATTTCCCACCAACGAAAACCCTGCCGCGCCGAGCCCGGGAAATGGTGGTGATTGTTGTGCCAGCCCTCACCGAACGTGAGCAGCGCCAGCAAGGCGTTGTTGCGGCTGTTGTCACGGGTTGCAAAGCGACGGCTGCCCCAGCGATGAGCCAGCGAGTTGATGCTGACCGTGGCATGAAACAACACCACAGTGGATACAAAGAAACCCCAGACCAGCAACTGCGGCCCGCTGGTGCCCAGTTGTGGCACGGTCGACGCAAGCACGCTGCCGAGCGCATACAGCGCGATCGCGAGCAGCAACGGAACCAGCAGATCGAAGCGATCGAGCCAGCGCAGTTCCGGGAAGCGCAGTAGATCCGGAATGCGTTGCTGGTCGGTGGCAAATCCGCGCCTGCTCAGAAACCAGCCGACATGGCTCCACCAGAAACCCCGGTTGAGTGGCGAATGAATGTCGGATTTGGTATCCGAGTGACGATGGTGGTTGCGATGGTGTGCGGCCCACCACAGTGGCCCACGCTGCACACTGGCGGCGCCAATTACGGCAAATGCAAACTGTATTGGCCGTGAGGTGCGGAACGCCTTGTGCGAAAAGTAGCGGTGATAAAATCCAGTGATCGCAAACATGCGTGCGGCATAAAGCGCAGCCGCAACGACCAGCGCAGTGGTCGAGTAACCCACCCAGAGCACGCCAAGACAGGCCAGATGCATGGCCACGAACGGTACGATGCGCAGCCAGTCGATGGCATCGCTGGCGGCATCCGGCTCGCCACTGTCAGCGTCGAACCAGCGGCGCAGTGAACGCCATACTGCCGAGGCGGTATGCGGGTTTGCTGGTTTGTCGCTCGCCATGCTGTCATTCATGGCGCATACCATGCCTGCGCCTCGGTGATGGCGCAGTGAATCCGGCCGACGTTGCGCTGCGGCGGTTCGGCGCAAGCGATGCGGTGGACTCAGAGGTTGTCGCGATGCGCGCGCTGCAGCGACGTGTGAAGCAGGCGGCGCAGCCCGCCCAGCAAGTTGCGTTCGCTGGATTGCAAAAACCAGCCCGGATCGGACAGGCCTTTTTTCAGACGCCGATAGGCGGTGCCGAGGTTGTGGTACGGCATCCCCGGAAACAGGTGATGGGTGGCGTGAAAACGCAGGCCCACCGGTGCCCACAAGGGTGACAGCAGCGGGTTGCCCGGTACATCCACCGAATCATGAAACTGTTCCATCAGGGTCAGCGGGCGCTCGCCGGGGTAGCGATAGCGGTGCGCAATCAGCGTGCGCAAGCCATTCAACAACAAGATGCCAGTCAAAAGCACGTACCACACCAGCAGCACGCGCCACGGCCAAACGCCAAACGCCATCAGGGCCAGGGCGCTGCTCGCGCAGAACCACGCGTAGGCATCCTGCCAGCGCCAGCTCGGGTCGTCGTGCTTTGAGTGTGGACGCTTGAACTCGGGGTCGATGATCATCGAGGAAGCGCGTTCCCACAGCCATGTCGCCAGCGGTGGAATCAGCCACGACAATGGCACCAGAATGGTCGCGCGAATCAACACGAATGCCGGCACCACGATGCCCAGCGCCCAATGCCCAAATATCGCCAGTGGCCGCATCCGTGCAAAGGGCAGGTACTCGCCATCGTCACGGGTGCCATAGAGCTGCTGGTAGTGATGCAGATTGTGTACGCCACTGTAGGTGTACGACTGCACCAGCATGGGGCCGCCGCACAGCAGGTTCCAGGCCAGTCGGAACCCCGGCCACACGCGTGGCCCGAGGTGCGCAAGCTCATGTACAAAAATTACCGAACGGTAGAGTGCGACGATGCTCAGTGCGCCGGCAACACCCTGCAGCGGCGACCACGCCGGTAGCCACACCGCTGCTACAAATGCCGCCCAGCCGATGCTGGTACTGGTCAGGAAGTCGAACCAGTACAGCCCGGCGCGCGCGGTGAACAGATCGCGCACCAGGGTGCGTGCTTCGGCCAGTGCAGCGGCATCGCTGGGATTGGCATGCCGCGGTGTGTTGATCGGCAGGGTGGGAACGGACATGGCTTGACTCCTTGGGGCACGCCGACCAGGCTTTGGTCGTCGATGCGGATTCGTTATTCTGGCATTTGCAGCAACACATGCGGTTCCGCTTCGGTGGGTGCGGCCGGTCACTCGCGTCAAACGGTGATATTCGCAGATACTGGCGCACTACACTAGCAGCCTGTCGGGCTTGACCGATCGTAGCGAGGGAAAGCCGGTTTGCGGCAGATTTTTCGCTCTTTTGCGGTGTGAGCAGGGCTCTTGAACGGGAATAGAGCGGGAAATCTGACCCACCTCGGCTTTCCGCACTAGATCAGCGTCAAGCCCGACACGCGGTTAGCGTTGTACCGGTCAACTGCACCGTGCCACGGTTGCTGTTTCGTCGTAGCACGTTGATGAAAAAGATATTTAATGGAGCATTGTGCGCACGCAACGATTGCCATCGCATGCAGGAGAATGCCCACGCCACGGGCTGGCACGGGTGTTGTCGAAATCGGGCGTGTGTTCCCGCAGTCAGGCTCAAACGCTGGTGCGATCGGGGCGAGTCACGGTCAACGGCCTGATCGTTACTGACCCGGAGTCGCCGACTCGGCGCGAGCTTGATCGCCTCGCGATCGATGGTGAGGCGGTGGCGAGCGCTGCGCCGCTGCATGTGATGCTCAACAAACCGCGCGGGCTGGTCAGCAGCGTCAGCGACGAACGTGGCCGCGACACAGTGTATAAGTGCTTGCGCGATGCCGGATTGCCGTGGTTGGCGCCGGTCGGGCGGCTCGACAAGGCGAGCGAGGGATTGTTGCTGTTCAGTAATGATCCCGAATGGGCCGCCCGCATTACCGATCCCGATAGCGGCCCGCGCAAGACCTATCATGTGCAGGTGGATGCACTACCCGATGCGGCATTGCTGGCGCGGCTTGCGGCCGGTGCGCAGTGCGATGGCGAATGGCTCAAGGCGCACTCGGTACGGGTGCTGCGTACCGGGCAACGCAATGCTTGGCTGGAAATCGTGCTCGATGAAGGCCGAAATCGGCAGATCCGGCGGTTGCTGGCAGCCTGCGATCTGGCTGTGCTGCGGCTGGTCCGGGTGGCCATCGGTGGCCTGCTGCTGGGCGATCTGGGCAAAAGCCAATGGCGGCACTTGCGCCCTGACGAACTGGCGATGCTGTTCAGTCCGGCAACAGTTTGCCCGGATTGAGGATGCCGTCGGGGTCGAAGCTGGCTTTGACGGCGCGCATCAGTGCCAGCGTTTGAAGGCTGTGTGCCCGGGTCATGAAGGCGCGCTTGCCCAGGCCAATGCCGTGCTCGCCGGACAGGGTGCCACCGAGCGCGAGCGTGAGTTCGAAGACGCGCGGCAGCACTGCATGGGCGCGCGCACTGTGCGCGGCGTCGGCCGGATTGTAGAGGATGTTGACGTGCAGATTGCCGTTG
>PFJA01000182.1 GCA_002782905.1 Lysobacterales bacterium CG_4_10_14_3_um_filter_64_11 | reverse complement strand
CAGGTCGGCGGCAGTGGCAACGCCAGGCAATGCCAGCGCCAGGGCCAGGCTAAGGGTGGTCATTCGCAGCGACATGAGGGTTCCTTGGAGTAATCGATGAGTGATCGATGCGTGATCGGTCTACAGGGCGAAACGCGCGACCGGCGACAGGCCGGCAAGGTACGGCAGTTCGGTTTCAAACAGGCTTAGTGGTTCCACGCGGCCGTCCTGATTCAGCCAGCGCACCGCTTCCTGCGCCGGTGCCAGGCCACGCACCGCAAACAGACGGCCACCGGGCCGCAGCCAGGTCAGGGCGTGTGCGGGCAGGTCCACCACCGCGCCGGTAAAGCACACGGCATCAAATTGCCGGCCCGGCTCGAAGGTGCGGACATCGGCGTGCTGCACGCTGATGTTGGCGTAGTTGCCGCCGACAAAGCGTGAATGCGCGCGTTCGACGAAATCGGCGTGAATATCGATGCTCAGCACGGCGCGCGCCAAGTGCCCAAGGCAGGCGGTGATGAAGCCCGAGCCGGTGCCGATCTCCAGCACGCTGTCCTCTGGCGCCAGATCCAGCGCCTGCAACATGCGCCCTTCCAGCGTCGGTTTCATCATCGATTCACCGTGCTCCAGCGGCAGTGCCATGTCGGCAAACGCGAGCTTGCGGTGGCGCGCCGGCACGAAATCCTCGCGCTTCACCGTGGACATGGCCTCGAGTACGCGCAGATCCAGTACCTCATAGGGGCGCACCTGCTGTTCGACCATGGCGAAACGAGCCTGCTCGAAATCAATGACCATGATGTCTCGATCCTTGCTGTGAAAAGTTGCCAATTTTAACCCGGATACCGCCGCCCACACCGCGCAGCAGGCCGCACGCTCCAAATGCGACGGCCCAGCATCGCCGCAAGCGCCGAGCAGGCCGAGTGCCGGTGGTCATGATGACCTTTGGCGCGCGGGTTTGCGCGGTGCTGGGGTTGGCGCTGCAACCGGCAGGTGTGCACGCATGAACAGATCGACCGCGCTGGCAATGTGCGCCGCCGCCTCCTCGTCTTTGGGCAGATCGGCGCAGCCAATCAGCGCACGCATATGCGCCAGTCCCTTGACCAGAATGAAGAAATGCTCGGCCGAGGTGCGCGGCTCCGGGGCGTTGAGCTTGCCAGCGCGGTGCGCCTTGCGCAGCAACTGCTCCAGTGCATCGATGGTGCGTTTGGGGCCAGCATCAAAGAATATCTGTGCCAGATTGTCGCCGGCGGGCGCACGCGCCGCCATCGTGCGGTACATCTCCATGGCGTCGGGGCTGCATGCCAGCGCATGAAAGCGCTCGGCGATGGTGGTGAGTACCGTCGCAATCGGCACCGCTGCGGTCGGCATGGCGAACGCCCGGCTCGGCAGTTGCTCCTCGCAGCGGGCTTTCACGGCCGCCGCAAACAGCGCGTCCTTGTCCTTGAAATGGCTGTACACCGTGAGTTTGGAGACACCAGCCTCGGCGGCGATTGCATCCATCGAAATGCGGTCGTATCCGTAGCGCGGAAACAGGCGCTTGGCGGCCTCCAGGATCGCCTTGCGCTTGGTCAGGTCCTTGGGCCTGCCGGGGCCGGGCACGGTGGTGCGCGCGGCGCGGGAGCCGACTTTGCGTGGCTTGGTTTCACTCATGGCGCAACATACTGGACTGATGGGTTCAGAAAATTATACTATACGAGCTAGTACACATATTAACCTGTTGCGCCAGTTCGAGGTCAGGCCATGCCCAACTCCATCATCCAACGCCTGTTCGGGGTCGCATTTTTGCTGCTGCTGGCGGGCTGCGGTGGCGGCGCTCAAGAGGTCGAGCAGGTACGCCCGGTGCTGGTGGTGCAGGCGCAGACCGGCGCTGGCGCGGTGGTGGCTTATGCCGGCGAGGTGCGCGCTCGCCACGAACCGGCGCTGGGCTTTCGCATCGGCGGAAAAATCATCGCGCGCGTGGTGGATGTCGGTAGTCATGTTGCCGCTGGCACCTTGCTGGCCGAACTCGACGCGGATGATGTGCGTTTGCAGGCACAGGCAGCGCAAGCGCAATGGCGTGCAGCGCAGGCCGATCTGGAACTGGCCCGCGCTGAGCGTGAACGCGCGGCGGCATTGATCGAGCGCAAGCTGGTCAGCGTTTCGGTATTCGACACCCGCGACGCGGCGTGGCGCGCGGCGCAAGCGCGCGAGCGACAGGCCAAGGCGCAGTGGGATGTGGCCAGCAACCAGGCCGGTTACAGCAAGCTGTTTGCACCCGCCACCGGCGTGATCGTCGCGCGCCACGCCGAGGCTGGGCAGGTGGTGGCTGCCGGGCAAGCCGTGTTCACCCTGGCGCTGGATGGTGAGCGCGAAATCGCCATCGACATTCCCGAGCAGCGCGTTGCGCAATTCACGATTGGGCAGAAAGTGACGGTGGCGCTGTGGGCGCAGCCCGGCAGCCGCTTTCCGGGTCGCATCCGCGAACTGTCGCCGTCCGCAGATCCGCAAACGCGCACCTATGCCGCGCGGGTTACGCTCGATGCCGGTACCACCTTGGCCGAACTGGGGCAAACCGCGCGCGTCTACAGCGCCGGCAGCGATGCCGCGCGCCAACTGATGCTGCCGTTGTCGGCGGTGAGCGCCGAGGATGGCACCGCGTTCGCGTGGGTGGTGGACCCGGAAACATCGCGGCTGCAACGGCGGCCATTGGTCTTGGGTGCCTATCAGGAGGATCAGGTGCCGATCATTTCCGGATTGCGCGGCGATGAGTGGGTGGTGGCCGGTGGCGTGCATCTGTTGCGTGAAGGCCAGCGGGTGGCGCCGGTAGATCGCGACAACCGTGCGGTGGCGCTGGTCAAGACTTCCTGAGGCATCACCATGAGCCGTTTCAATCTGTCCGAATGGGCACTGCACAACCGTGGTCTGGTGCTGTACGCCATGCTGCTGCTGAGCATCGCCGGGATCGTGTCTTATACCCGTCTGGGCCAGTCAGAGGACCCGCCGTTCACCTTCAAGGCGATGGTGATTCGCACCCAGTGGCCGGGGGCGACGGCCGAGGAAGTGGCGCGTCAAGTCAGCGACCGCATCGAAAAGAAGCTGATGGAGACCGGCGAATATCAATGGATTCGCTCGTATTCGCGGCCGGGCGAATCGCAGATCACGTTCATGGCGCGCGATGCGCTGCGCTCCAGGCATTTGCCCGAGTTGTGGTATCAGGTGCGCAAGAAAACCGGCGATATTCGCAGTCAACTGCCGCCCGGCATCATCGGCCCGTTTTTCAATGACGAGTTCGGCGACACCTTTGGCAACATCTACGCGCTCACCGGCAGCGGCTTTGATTACGCCACGCTCAAGGACTACGCTGATCGCCTGCAGATCGAACTGCAACGTGTTCCAGATGTGGCGAAGGTGGATCTGGTCGGTTTGCAGGACGAAAAAATCTGGATCGAACTGAGCAACGTCAAGCTGGCCACGCTGGGGGTATCGCTCAATCAGGTACAGCAGGCGTTGGAGACGCAAAACGCGATGGTTGCCGCCGGGTTTTTCGAAACCCCCAGCGAGCGCATTCCGTTGCGCATTTCCGGACGTTTTCGCTCGGTCGCCGAAATCCGCGATTTTCCGATCCGCGTCGATGACCGCACCTTCCGGATCGGCGATGTTGCCGATGTCCGCCGCGGATTCAATGATCCGCCGGCGCCGCGCATGCGCTTCAAGGGCGAGGACGCGATCGGCATCGCGGTTTCCATGAAGCGCGGTGGCGACATTCTGCGCCTGGGAAAGGCGCTGGAAGGCACGTTTGCCCGCGTGCAAAACACGCTGCCGATCGGTATGGAGCTGACCAAGGTTTCCGACCAGCCACAGGCAGTACGGCAATCAGTGGGTGAGTTCGTGCGCGTGCTGGCCGAGGCGGTACTGATCGTGCTGTTGGTGAGTTTCTTCTCGCTCGGCGTGCGCACCGGACTGGTGGTCGGGGTGTCGATACCGCTGGTGCTGGCGATGACGTTTGCCGGCATGTACCTGTTCGACATCGGCCTGCACAAGATTTCGCTGGGTGCGCTGGTGGTGGCGCTGGGGCTGCTGGTTGATGATGCGATCATCGCGGTGGAAATGATGTCGGTGAAAATCGAGCAAGGTTTCGATCGGCTGCGCGCTGCCAGTTTCACCTGGACCTCCACCGCCTTCCCGATGCTGACCGGCACGCTGGTGACCGCGGTTGGTTTTCTGCCGATCGCCACCGCGCAGTCCGGTACCGGCGAATACACCCGCGCCATCTTTCAGGTAGTGACGCTGGCGCTGCTGCTGTCGTGGATCGCTGCGGTGGTGTTTGTGCCGTATCTGGGCGACAAGCTGTTGCCGGCGTACAAACCCGCCGCATCCGATGGCGAGCCATTCGCGCCGCTGCACCGCAACGGCCACGACCCCTACAACACCGCCTTCTACCGTCGCTTCCGTGGCTGGGTTGCGTGGTGCCTGCAGCATCGCTGGCTGGTGATCTCGGCCACCGTGGCGGCGTTCGCGCTGTCGTTGGTGCTGTTTCGCTTCATACCGCAGCAGTTCTTCCCGGCATCGGCGCGGCTGGAGCTGATGGTTGATCTCAAACTGGCTGAAGGCTCGTCTTTGCTGGCCACCGACGTCGAGGTGAAGAAGCTCGAAGCCCTGCTTGCCACGCGCGATGACATTGACAACTATGTTGCTTACGTTGGCACCGGCTCGCCGCGTTTCTACCTGCCGTTGGACCAGCAGTTGCCAGCCGCCAGCTTTGCGCAGGTTGTGGTGCTTGCGCATGACATCAAGGCACGCGAAGTGGTGCGCAGTTGGTTGATCGAAACCCTGCCGGTGACCTTTCCGCAACTGCAAGCGCGCGTGTCGCGGCTGGAGAATGGGCCGCCGGTTGGCTACCCGATCCAGTTGCGCGTGTCCGGCGAGCACATCGACAGCATTCGCCGTTTCGCACACGAACTGGCCGATCAGGTGCGCAAGAATCCGCACGTGGTCAACGTGAATCTGGATTGGGCCGAACCGAGCAAGGTGGTACGCCTGCACCTGGATCAGGAACGCGCGCGCGCCATCGGCATCGACTCGGCGCAATTGGCGCAATTTCTGCAAAGTTCGCTGTCGGGGCTGCACGTCAGCCAGTACCGCGAAGACAACGAGCTGATCGAAATCCTGCTGCGTGGGCCGCAATTGGAGCGCACCGAGCTGGGCATGCTCGACAGCCTTTCGGTGCCGCTGGCTGGTGGCAAGGCGGTGCCGTTGGCGCAGATAGCGACCCTCGAATACGGTTTTGAGGAAGGCATCATCTGGCATCGCGATCGCCTGCCGACGGTGACCGTGCGTGGCGACATTTACGGCGATCAGGTGCCTGCGACGGTGGTGGCGCAATTGCAACCGGCGCTGCACGCGCTGCGCGCCAAATTGCCGCCCGGCTATCGGCTGGAAGTGGGCGGTACGGTCGAGGATTCCGAGCGTGGCCAGCGTTCGGTTTCCGCCGGCATGCCGTTGCTGTTGGTGTTGGTGCTCAGCTTGCTGATGATCCAGCTCAAGAGTTTTCCGCGCGTGCTGATGGTGGTGTTGACCGCGCCATTGGGGTTGATCGGCGTGGTGCTGTTTCTGCTCGTGTTTCGGGTGCCGTTCGGCTTTGTCGCGATGCTTGGCACCATCGCGCTGTCGGGCATGATCATGCGCAATTCGGTGATTCTGGTCGATCAGATCGAACGCGATATCCGCGATGGCAGCAGCCAATGGCAGGCGATTCTCGATGCCACTGTGCGCCGCTTCCGGCCCATCGTGTTGACCGCGATGACTGCGGTTCTGGCGATGATTCCG
>PFJA01000245.1:5892-6130 GCA_002782905.1 Lysobacterales bacterium CG_4_10_14_3_um_filter_64_11 | reverse complement strand
TCGGCCTGTATTTCAAGCCCGGCAACACCTCCGAGAACATCAACAACATCCTGGCCTACTTCTATCAGGAAGTGAAAGGCCCGGCGCGTCTGGCCGGACAGGTGCTGTTGGTGCACGATACCCTCAATCAGGCCAAGGCCTCGCGTCAGGCATGGGTGTACAACCCCGGCCAGCGCCGTGTCCGGCGTGCGCCCAACGTCGAGTTCGACAACCCTGGCACGGCATCCGATGGCCTGCG
>PFJA01000245.1:0-5838 GCA_002782905.1 Lysobacterales bacterium CG_4_10_14_3_um_filter_64_11 | reverse complement strand
AAGGAAATCTTCGTGCCGTACAACTCGTACAAGGCGCATAGCGACAAGGTCAAGCTCAAGGATCTGATTCGGCCCAAGCACCTCAACCCGGATCTGTTGCGTTATGAACTGCATCGGGTGTGGGTGGTGGAGGCAACGCTCAAGAAGGGCAGCCGCCACATCAATCCCCGGCGTACGTTTTACGTTGACGAGGACAGCTGGTCGATCCTGATTCTCGATCACTACGACGGTCAGGGCAACATTTGGCGTTACATGGAAGCGCCGTCGGTGAACTATTACGAGGTGCCGGTATTCTGGGCCACCCTGGAGACCTCACACGACCTCAAAACCGGCCGCTACATCACGGGTCTGCTGGATAACGAAGAGAGTCCGTTCGATTTCAGCTACCAGGCGACGCCGGAAGACTTCTCGCCACAAAACCTTCGCGCACGCGGTATCCGCTGAGTGTCGAACACGGATTGCGCCCTTCGGGGCGCAATCTTCTTGCGTTTGGAGCAACGCAATTTGGCTGCACCGGGAGCGAATCGATGCCTATCTCCAAAGGTCTGGTTGGTGCGCGTGCGTGGTTGCTGGCAGTCGCCGTATTGGCCACTTCGCCAGCGTTCGCGCAGCAAGCTGACGCCACATCACTGCGCGCGGACGATCCCGCCGTGCTGCCCGCCGAGGTGATGCCGCATGCCGTCGATCACATCATCATCGATGCCGTGCGCACGTTGTCGGGTTATGTCGCTGTGGGTGAGCGCGGCCATGTGTTGCTGTCACCCAACGGCGTGGAGTGGACACAGGCCAGTGCTGTGCCGACCCGCTCCACACTGAACGCGATCAGTGCAGTGGGCGACGATATCTGGGTCGGTGGCCACGACGGCGCGATTGTGCATTCGCCGGATGCCGGCACTACCTGGGTGCGGCAGCGGATCGACGTGTGGACGCCCGACGCGTTCGAGCCGACCGCGGGTGCGCCCGTGCTGGATATCTTGTTTATCGATAAAGACCACGGTTTTGCGATCGGTGCGTACAGCCTGTTTCTGGAAACCCGTGACGGCGGTGCGACCTGGAATCAGCGCAGCCTGCCGCCGCCGCCGGAAGAGGCGGACACCGCAGGTACCGGCGGAATGGCCAATAGCGAATCGTGGACGTTCAACGCTGACGATCTGGTGCTCGATGCCGTCACCGACCCGCACCTCAATGGCTTGCTGCGAACGTCGGCGGGTGAATTGATGATCGCCGCTGAGCGCGGCGCGGCGTTTCGCTCGCGCGATGATGGCGAAACCTGGGAGCGCATTGCCCTGCCGTATGGCGGATCGATGTTCGGCGGCATCGCTTGGGACGCGGGCCACGTGTTGATGTATGGCCTGCGCGGCAAGGCATTCGAGACAACTGATCTTGGCGAGCATTGGGTCGAACTCGATACCGGCATCAGCAGCTCGCTGATGGGTGGTGTTGCGCATCCCGGCGGTGGCGCGGTGCTGGTCGGCGCACAGGGCGCGGTGCTGACGCGCACCAGCGGCGGCGAGCCGTTGTCGCTCGCAAAATATCTCAGTCGTGGCAACGAGACGCCCATTCTGGCCGGACTTCTGGATCACCCGGAAGGTGGCTTTGTGGTGTACGGCGAGCGCGGTGTAGACCGCTATCGCCCGCAATGACGGAATCGACATGACGCACGCTAACCATAATCCCGACGGGGCATTTTCGCGTTACGCCGAAAAGATCGTTTTTGGCAACCGGCCCTTGGTGCTGCTGCTGTTTGCCCTGGTTACCCTGGCGATGGGGTTCTACGCCAGCCAACTGCGGATCGACGCCGGCTTCAAAAAGCAGATTCCGTTGATGCATGAGTACATGCAGACGTTTCTGGCGCATGAGCGTGCGTTTGGTGGCGCCAACCGCGTGCTGATTGCGCTGGAAGCAAACGATGGCGACATGTTCGATCAGGCGTTTTTTGCCGCGCTGGAAAACGTCACCCGCGATGTCACCGCGATCGAGGAAACCGACGACGCGCGTGTGCGCTCGTTGTTTACCCCAAACGTGCGGTTTGTCGAAGTGGTCGAGGATGGGCTTGCCGGTGGCAACGTCATTCCCTCCAGCTTCACGCCGAACGTCGAGGGTTGGCAGGCCAGCGAAGCCGATTTTGAAGCGGTGCGCGGCAATATTGTCAAGGCGAGCATTGTCGGTCGCCTGGTTGCCAAGGATTGGTCGGGCGCAATGGTGTGGGCCGATCTGATTCCGGAGGATTCCGGGACCAAACTCGACTATCAGGCGGTGGCGGCCAAGTTCGAGGCGATCCGCCAGACGTACGAGAACGAGAACCACACCGTGCGCATCATCGGTTTTGCCAAGATCGTTGGCGACATCACCGATGGCGCCAAATCGGTGATCAAGTTCTTCGCGCTCACCGTGGCGTTCACCTGGCTGCTGCTGTTCGCCTATTCGGCATCGGCAAAGCTGGCCTCGTTGACTGTGTTCACCGCCCTGATTTCCGTGTTGTGGATGCTGGGCGCCTTGCGTCTGCTTGGGTTTGGCATCGACCCGATGAACATGCTGACACCCTTCCTCATCTTTGCGATTGCCGTCAGCCACGGCGAGCAGATGATCAATCGCTTCCGTGGCGAAATCTTCTTCGGTGGCCTGGAAGAGGGTACCGTTGAGGAATTGCGCACACGCACCGGCATCGAGCCATTGCCGGCGGCACGCCAGGCCTTCAAGATGCTGCTGGTGCCAGGCATGGTGGCGCTGATCGCGGGCTCGATCGGCTTCGCGGCGATTTTGATCATCCCGATCCGGATCATCTTCGAGTTGGCGATTACCGCCACCGTGGGCGTCGGCCTGACCATCCTCACCGACCTGATTCTGCTGCCAGTGATGCTGTCGTACACCCGCTTGCGCAACTTGCCGGGCAAGCGCAACTACCGCCTGCGCCAGTTGACCCAGTTCGATCGGATCTGGGCATTTCTCTCGCGCTTCAGCCGTCCGGCTGCCGCCGCTGTCATCCTGGGCTTGGGTGTGGCTGGCTGGTATGTCGCCGAGGCGCAAGGCGACAAGGTGATGATCGGCGATGCCCAGAAGGGCGTGGCCGAGCTGTGGCCGGACGCGCGCTACAATGTCGATGCGGTTGCCATCAGCGAAAAGTTCTCGCTCGGTGTTGACATTCTCAACGTGATTGCCGAGGCCGGCCCATCGGCGTGCACCACCAGCTTCCCGGCGATGGAGTTGATCGACCGCTTTGCGTGGCACATGCGCAATGTCGAGGGCGTCGAACAGGTTATCACCCTGCCGATGGCGGCCAAGGTGGTCAACGCCGGCTGGAATGAAGGCAACCTGCGCTGGCGCATCCTGCCGCGTGCGCCGGATTCGTTGCGTGTCGCCACGCAGAGCTTTGAAACCGACTCGGGTCTGCTCAACGACGATTGCAGCGTCATGCCGGTGATGCTGTTTTTGAGCGACCATCGCTCCGAGACGATCGATCGCGTGGTCGACGCGGTGAAAACGTTCCGCACCGAGAACGATGCCTACAACGTCAATTTCCGCGTCGAACAGGACGCTGCGATTGCCGCGGCGCAGGAAAACGGTGAGGAGTTTGTCTCCGACAAAGTCAATCTGCGCCTGGCGACCGGCAATGTTGGCGTGCTGGCGGCAATCAACGATACCGTGCGCAAGGTCGAGCATTACATCCTGTGGATGCTGTACGCCGCGGTATTCCTGATGTGCCTGATCAGTTTCCGTAGTTGGCGTGCTGGCCTGTGCATCGTGCTGCCGCTGGTGCTGGTGACCGAGCTGGGCCACTCGCTGATGGTGTATCTGGGCATCGGCATGAAGATCAACACGCTTACCGTGGTGGCGCTGGGTGTTGGTATCGGTGTGGATTACGCCATCTACATCTTCGCGCGCATGAATGAGGCGCTGAAGCAGGGACGGACCCTGAGCGAATCGTACTTCATCGCACTCAAGACCACCGGCATCGCCATTTTCTATACCGCGCTCACCCTGGCTGCCGGTGTCGCCACCTGGATGTTCTCCGAGCTCAAGTTCCAGGCCGACATGGGCATCATGCTGACCTTCATGTTCGTGGTGAACATGGTCGCCGCGATCGTGTTCCTGCCGGCGCTGTGCCGCTGGTTGCTGCGTCCGCGCGAGAAAGACACCTGGGTCGCTCCGCACTGATCGCGACAGTTACCGCAGGGCAAGTGGTCGCTTTGTCTGCGGGAGCGCGCCCCAGATCAAGTCTGGGGCAGGCTTTGCGCGCGAAGCTCGGCGCCGGTACGTTCGCTGCCAGGCCGGCTCCCACATGCGCGGCTGGCGTCCGGGCGAGCAAGACAACCGGGTTGCTCCGGTTTGATCGCGCCTGACCTGGATCAGAAACACGCCTCGACATCTGTGGCATCATCGCTGTGCAACGGCTTCGGGGCGATGCATGGCTGGCTCGCCCCACCCGCCGGCTGGGCGATGCCGGTTGCTGGAGGGCTGGGTGATGGCGGAATCGAATGTTGCTGTCTCACACGCCGACGAGCGCTGGGTGTTTTTGTTGTTGACGGTGGTGCTGGTTCCGGTGTTGTCCGTCCTGATCGTGTCCGGGTTCGGATTCGCGATCTGGATTTCGCAACTGATCCTTGGGCCGCCAGGCATTTAGCGATGCCACCTGCCGCGACCCAGCCCAACCGTGCCCGCCGCGCCCTGTTGCGCGGCAACGCGCCGGCTTCGCTGGTGCGGCCGCCGGGTGCGGTCGCTGAAGCGCTATTTCTGGACCGCTGCACCCGCTGCAACGACTGCATCGCGGCGTGCCCCGAACAGCTTCTGGTGCGCGCCGATGGTGGCTTTCCCGAACGTGACTGGCAGCGCGGTGAGTGTACGTTTTGCGGCGATTGCATTGCTGCATGCAAATCCGAAGCGCTGTTGCCGTTGCCGCAGCAGCCGTGGCCGTGGCGCGCAGTGATCGGTGAGAACTGCCTCGCGCTGCATGGCGTTACCTGCCAGAGTTGCCGCGACGTGTGCCCGGAGAACGCCATTCGTTTCCGACCGGGCACGGCGACACCATCTCTCGATTCGACGTGCTGCAGCGGCTGCGGCGCCTGTATTGCTGTCTGCCCGGTTGCGGCAATCGCCGCAAGCAAACCGGTGAGTGCACATGACTGAAATCCTGCACATCGCCAGCTTCATCGTTCGCCATCGTGAGCCCGGTGCGTCGGCGTTGGACGACTTTTTGACTGGCGCCCCGCAAATGCAGTGCGTGGCCCGTGCCGATGGCCGCAGCATCGTACTGTGCGAGGGCGAAAGCGAAACCGAATTGATGCAGGCGATCGATGCCTTGCAGGCGCTGCAAGGCGTGCTTGGTGTCAGCCTCGTTTACCACCATGCCGAACCACGCGACGAACTGTTGCAGGAGATCGAACCATGACCACTCGCCGAGACTTCATCCGTCAGTCCGCCGCCACCACCGCCGCCGCGGTTGCCGGCTTTGCGTTGCCTGCTGGTGCCGCCAACATCGTGCTGGAGCGGCCGGTGACGGAATTGAAATGGTCGAAGGCCGCCTGCCGATTCTGTGGCACCGGTTGCAGCATCAATGTCGCGGTCAAGCAGGATCGCGTGGTGGCGACACATGGTGATGTCCACTCGGAAGTCAATCGTGGTCTGAGCTGTGTCAAGGGCTACTTTCTCGCCAAGATCATGTATGGCGCCGACCGCCTGACCACACCACTGCTGCGCAAGAAAGACGGTGTCTATGCCAAGGATGGTGAGTTCAGCCCGGTGTCCTGGGATGAGGCGTTCGATGTCATGGCCGCGCAGTTCAAGCGTGTGCTCAAGGAAAAGGGACCAACCGCGGTCGGTATGTTCGGCTCCGGGCAGTGG
>PFJA01000293.1 GCA_002782905.1 Lysobacterales bacterium CG_4_10_14_3_um_filter_64_11 | reverse complement strand
TTCTGGTGGGCGACGGTGCCGGTTTGCACGCGCTGCGCGGTCCCGGGGTTCGGCTGCGCCTCAACCCGGTCTACTGGAGATTCTGGTGGGCGACGGTGCCAGTTTGCACGCGCTGCGCGGTCCCGGGTTTCGGCTGCGCCTCAACCCGGGCTACTGGAGATTCTGGTGGGCGACGGTGCCAGTTTGCACGCGCTGCGGTAGCCCGGGTTAGGCCGCAGGCCGTAACCCGGGATTTTGCGTGATAGTCACCAAGCCCGGGCGGTTGGATGTCGAACGACGCACCGGCAAACGCCGCTGCCGCACAACCCGCCTCTCGCACCTCAGGCGCGCGCGATCAACCGGTTCACCCGCGCGACAAAACCGGCGGCATCATCGAGCGCAGCGCCGGAGGTGAGTTGCGCCTGTTCCAGCAACAGCCAGCCCAGATCGTCGGCTACGGCCGCATCGCCTTCGGCGGCGAAACGCTTCAGCAACGGGTGTTCGGGATTGATCTCCAGGCTGGGTGCCGATTGCGGCACGGCATGGCCGGCGGCGGCGAGCAGGCGTTGCATGTGCGGCGCCATGTCGTACTCGCCAGCGACCAGGCAGGCCGGGGAATCGACCAGTCGGCGCGAGGATTTCACGTCCTTCACCGTGTCGCCGTACAGCGTTTTCAGGCGTTCGATCAGCGGCGCAGCCTCGGCGTCGCGCTGTTCGTTGCTCTGCGTGTCGGCGGCGTCGGCAAGGTCTTCACCGAGTTCGCCCTTGGCGGCGTTGCGCAGCGGCTTGCCATCGTATTCATGCAGGTAGCCGGCCATCCACTCGTCGACGCGCTCGTGCATCAGCAGCACTTCGATGCCGCGCTTGTTCAGCGCTTCGATCTGCGGGCTGTGGCGGGCGGCATTCCAGCCATCGGCAGTGATGTAGTAAATCGCCTTTTGCTCGGGCTTCATGCGCGCGATATAGGCGTCCAGCGACACCCGATCGTCGGCGGCCTTGCTCAACGTCGACGGAAACCGCAGCAACTTGAGGATACGCTCGCGGTTACCGGCATCCTCGACCACACCTTCCTTGAGTACGTTGCCGAAGGCTTTCCAGAATGCACCGTACTTGTCGTTGTCCTCGCTGGCGACCCGCTCCAGCAGGTCGAGCACACGCTTGCTCAATGCGCCGCGGATGCGTTCCACCTGGCGGCTGGACTGCAACAACTCGCGGCTGACATTGAGCGGCAGATCATCGGAATCGACCACGCCACGCACGAAACGCAGGTAATTGGGCAGCATCTGCTCGGACGCATCCATGATGAAAACGCGCTTGATGTAGAGCTTCAAGCCATGACGTTCCTCACGCCCACCTTGCAACATGTCGAACGGCGGATTCGCCGGCACATACAGCAGCGAGACGAAGTTCTGATTGCCCTCGACGCGATTGTGGGTCCAGGTCAGTGCCTCGCCAAAATCGTGCGAGACGTGCTGATAGAACGCCTGATAGTCCGCATCGGTGATCTCGCTGCGCGGCCGTGCCCACAGCGCCGACGCCTGATTGATGGTCTCGAACCCGGGCGCTTCGTCGTTGTCCTCATCGCTCTTGGCGGCAGGCATGCGAATCGGAAAATCGATGTGTTCGGAGTAACGGTGCACCAGCTCGCGCAGACGCCAGTCGTCCAGGTACTCGTCCTCGTCTGCACGCAGTTGCAGCGTCACCGTGGTACCGCGCGGAGTGGTTGCCGATGCCGACTGCACGGTAAATTCGTTGCCGTCGCCGCTGCACTGCCACGTCCATGCTTCGTCGCTGCCGGCACGGCGCGAGGTGACACTGACTTGGTCGGCGACGATGAACGCCGAATAAAAACCAACCCCAAACTGGCCGATCAATTGTGCATCGCCGCGTTTGTCTTCGGCCATGGCTTCGAGAAACTTGCGCGTGCCCGAGCGCGCTACCGTGCCCAGGTTCTCGATCAACTCGTGTCGGCTCATGCCGATACCGCTGTCGTGGATGCTGAGCGTGCGCGCGGCCTTGTCGGCAACCAGCTCGATTTTCAGGCCCGGGTCATCGCCATACAGGCTGGCATCCTGCAGTGCCTCGAAGCGCAGCTTGTCGCAGGCGTCCGAGGCGTTGGACACCAGCTCGCGCAGAAAAATATCCTTGTGCGAGTACAACGAATGGATGACCAGCTTCAGCACTTGCTGCACTTCAGCCTGGAAATTGAAGGTCTCGGTGGTCACGGCATACTCCGGAGTTTTGCAGATCACGATCCGGCCAAGATGGTCATCGTTGCGCGTAAATCAAGGCCAGCAACGCAAACGGCCACCCGAAGGTGGCCGTTGCCGACGCTGCGCGATACGGTGATTTACTCGGCCGCAGCAGCGGCTTTTGCGTTCGCCTTGGCCTTGGCTTGGGCGGCGAGGTCTTCCTTGATGCGTGCCTTTTTGCCTTCCAGACCGCGCAGGTAGTACAGCTTGCCGGCGCGAACGCGTCCCATGCGCTTGACCTCGACCGAGTCGATGATGGCGCTGTGGCTCTGGAACACGCGCTCGACGCCGAAACCGTGCGAAATCTTGCGCACGGTGAAAGCGGAGTTGAGGCCGGCGTTCTTCTTGGCGATGACGACGCCCTCGAAAGCCTGCACGCGCTCGCGGTTGCCTTCCTTGACCTTGACGTTGACGACAACGGTGTCGCCGGGCCCGAACGCAGGCAGCGTACGCTGCATCTGCTCGGCTTCGAATTGCTGGAGGAGATTGCTCATGAGGGAATGACCTGGTTTGCTCGAACACACGCGACATTCGCGCCGATTAGTCGGCCATTATAGCGCGAAAAAAACCCTATTTGCCAGTGATTCGATGCATGATCGACCAGTCGCGCTTGAACTCGGCCAACAAGGCCCGATCGGCATCGCTCAGGCTGACCCGCGCCAACAGGTCTGGGCGGCGCAGCCAGGTCCGCCCCAGCGATTGCTGCCGCCGCCAGCGGGCGATGGCGCGGTGATCGCCGCTGAGCAACACCTCGGGCACGGCATCCTTGCCGTCACGTTCGGGGCGAGTGTAGTGCGGAAAATCGAGCAGGCCATCCTCAAAACTGTCCTGGATCGCCGAGTCGGCATGGTGCAACGCGCCTTCCTGCAAGCGGCCCACCGCATCGATCAGTACCGCAGCGGCCAGTTCGCCACCGGAAAGTACGTAATCGCCAATCGAAATCTCACGATCCACCTGCCGCGCGATCAGGCGCTCATCGATGCCCTCGTAGCGGCCACACAGCACAATCAGGCGCGGCGCCTGCGCCAGTTCACGCACCACGCGCTGGGTCAGGCGCTCACCTTGCGGGCTGAGGTAGATCACCGGCGCCGGGCCAGCGGCTTCGCATACGGCGGCGAGGCAGGCACGCAGCGGTTCGATCAGCATCACCATGCCCGGGCCGCCGCCAAACGGTCGCTCATCGACACGGCGGTAATTGCCCTGGCTGTAGTCGCGCGGGTTCCAGCAGTGCAGCGACAACAGGCCGCGCTCACGCGCGCGCCCGACCACACCAGCGGCACTGCACTGTTCGATGATCTCGGGAAACAGTGTCAGTACGTCAACCCGCAGCACATCAAACCCCAATCGCTTGCCGGTTCAAAACTCGGGATCCCAATCGACCACCACCTTGCCGGCAGCAAAATCGATGGCATGCACATACTGACCGATGATGAACGGCAGCAGGCGCTGGCGTTCGCCGGCCACCACCATCACATCATTGGCGCCGGTAGCCAGCATATGGGAAATGTGGCCAAGGGCAACCCCGGCCAGGGTCTCCACCGCCAGCCCTTCCAGATCGACCCAGTAATATTCGCCGGCGGCGGGCGGCGGCAATTGTGCGCGACGCACCCAGATTTCGGTGCCGATCATGGCCTGCGCCTGCTCGCGGTCATCGACATCGGGAAATCGCGCAACGACGTTGCGACCGGTATCGCGTCCACGCACACCGGCGAGCGAACGCTCGCCCTGATGGCTGCGCAGCAGCCACGGCTGATAGCGGAAAATGGCACTGCGCGGCTCGGTGTACGACTCCAGTTTGAGCTCGCCGTTGACGGCAAACACGCCAACCACTCGACCCAACTGGATGAGCCGCTCGCCAGCGGAACTGGCTTGCCCGGTGCTCATGGCATCAGGTTGCGTCACAAGGCCGGGCGAAGCCGGCCCGGACACTCAGGCTGCCTGCGCGACCGCAGCCTCACGCACCAGCTGACGGACTTTGTCGGTCATCTGCGCGCCCTGACCCACCCAGTGCTGCACGCGACTGACATCGACTTCAACGCGCTTTTCGGTGGCGGTGGCAATCGGGTTGTAGTAACCCAGACGCTCCAGCGCACGACCATCGCGCTTGGCGCGCTGGTCGATCGCCACGATGTGATAGAAGGGGCGCTTCTTGGCGCCACCGCGGGTCAGGCGAATCTTGACCATAGTCGTATCTGCTCTCGATCGTAAACGGGCGAACCGCAACCCGACGTGGGCGCGGCAAGCGGAACAGTATAAGCGATTGGCGCCGGCAATAAAATCCCCCTCGCGCATTTACAACAGGGGTGCCAGCAGCGGCTCCAGAATCGCCAGCCGCCACCGGGCGGTATCGGCAGGCCAGCGGCCGTGCTGCATGCGTGCTTCCAGCAGGCGGCGCGAGGCCAGCACGCCCTCGGGCAAACCCAGACGTTCGGATTCGTGTTTGATCGCGGCCTGCAAACGGTGCAGTCGATCGCGATCGCCGGGGCCCTGCACGCTGGCCAACACGAAATCCGCAGGCACCGGCAACGGATCGGCAACCACCGCCCATAACGATTCGCGCAGTTTGCGCGGCGCCTTCGGGTGATTGTCCAGTGCGTGATCGAACTCGCCCCGCTCGTGTGCCGACAGCCGCGCCAGCGTGGCCGCCAGCTCATTGTCCAAAATCCAGGTGCGTGGCCGGTCGCTCGCGCGCGCTTGCACCTCGCGCCAGTGCAGCAGCCGGCACAGCCGCCACTGGCCATCGCCCGACAACCCCTGGGCGCTACGCAGCGCCAGGTGCGGCCGCGGCTCGGGCTGCTGATCGAGCTCATTGGCAACCTGTCGCGCGCACTCCTGCGCCAACCAGTCGGCGCGGCGCAGGCCGGCAAGGCGCTGGCTCAGATCGCCATGGATCGCGTGCAAATGGCGCACATCGTCCGCCGCGTAGCGGCACTGCGACTCGCTCAGCGGCCGACGCAGCCAATCGGAACGGGTTTCGCCCTTTTCCAGCGCCACCCCGGTTACCTGTTCGACCAGCCGTTGATAGCTCATCCCCGCGCCAATGCCACTCAGCGCGGCAGCACACTGGGTGTCGAACAAGGGTTCCGGCACCACACCACAACTGACGCGCAGCGCCTGCAAGTCTTCGCCAGCCGCGTGCATCAGCCAGGTGATACCCTTGCGTGCAAAGAACTCGCCCAGCACAGCGCAGATGCCGGGTGCCAGCGGGTCGGCCAGGACGATTTCGCCAGGAACCGCCAGTTGCACCAGCGCCAACTGCGCCCAAAACGTGCGTTCGCGAATGAACTCGGTGTCCAACGCCACTGTCGGCTGGCCTTCCCAAGCGGCAAGACGCGCATGCAGAATAGTAGAATCTGCGACCCATGCCGTATTCCATTGCGTAAAATCAGTTGCAGCCATGCGCGGTATCGCCTAAGTTTGCAAGCAGTCGTGTCTTCATTTCATTGAAAAATGGAACGATCAACCGGTTTCAGGGGGAGTAAAGAGCCAATGCAGCGTGCCATGAACCACGAGACATCTCGTCGCGCCTTGACCATCGCGCTCAGTGCCAGCCTCGCCATCTGGCTGCCGTCGGCCACACTCGCGTGGGCACAAGATACCGCAGCAACGCCGCCAGCCGAAGCAGATGCTCAAGCCCCAGACGAGCCCAAGCTGCGCAAGCGTCTGATCGACTCGGCATCGCAAACCGAAGACTGGAACCCGGCTTACCGCGCCGACCCGGAGCTGGAGATGCGCGAAATGCTGGCC
>PFJA01000172.1 GCA_002782905.1 Lysobacterales bacterium CG_4_10_14_3_um_filter_64_11 | reverse complement strand
CAGCCAGTGGCTAACGATTGGATGGAACAGTGTGGTGGACAAGTGCCAACATGCTGCGGGTCATGCCTTTCATCGAATGGAGTACGACCGTGAACACGCACCGCTGTTTTGCCGGCGGGCCGACAACAACGCAAGGCCGGATATGAGCGACGGACGCAAGAGCATCAATCTGGCGACCTTGTTCGCAGGGGTGTCCGCACACCCATGAACGCGGTAGAAATCGAACAGGCCATCACTGACCACCACACACCCTGACGGCCGAGATTGATGCCTTGGCGGCCTGGGCGGACAGCCTTCGGTAACGTCAGGGCGCTGCGAGGTTGCCCTGAATCCTTGGCGTCACCCAAGTGCTGTGGAGCTGAGCGTGGTATTGCTCATGGCACTTACAGAACAACCGTTAGTAAGACATTGATACATATGGATGTTTTGTGGCCATTTATGATCGAGTGGGAATGAAGTGATTCGATCTGCACGTAACGCGCCGAGCTTGGCAAATGCTGCTTGGGGGCGCGGGTGGCTTACAGGTCTTGCTGGTAACGCACGTAGGGGGTTCGCCCCTTGGGCTCGTCGGGGAGGCCAATTTCGCCAAGGCCGACTTTGCTGTCGCCACTGGACAGGATGTTGTCGGCGCCGATGCTCAGGCGACCGCTCCAAGGGGTCAGCCACGATACGCCGAGATCAAGGCCCTGCCAGCGCAGGCCATTATCGGATTGCGTGCTGTGCCCGGTCAGCGCGCCGCTGAACGCACCGTAACCGCCGCCCACGGTGATTGCGTTGCGCGTCCAGTTGCCACTGCGGAACAGGGCGTTGGTATTGGCGATCAGGCGCGCACGCGCAACCGAGCCGCCGATCGCGAGCCAGCCCTGTTCGCCGAGTGGCAGGTAAGCCTGGCCACCGATATCGATCTGCTCCAGGGTGAGCCCGCTCAGATAGCCGTTGAGCAGTGGCCGGTTCCACCAGACGCTGTTGTTGCTGGTGCCCGCCAGCACGGCGTAACCACGCGGTGCGGCGCCCAGCACGGCACGGCTGAAGCCCTGTCGTTGCGCGCCAATGCCGAGGTTCACCCGGATCGGGCCGTTGTCGAGGGAAAGCTCGGCGCGCAGGGCGGGGCTGTAGCGCGCCAGCGGATCGGGGTGTTGATCCAGCGAGGCGAGCAGGCAGTGTTGACTCAAGCCACCCAGCGAAGTGATCAGGCTGGCCGGGCCGTCGCACAGCACTGCCAGGTTGTTTCCCGGTTCCAGACGGACGTTGCCGCGCAGCCGGGTAGGGCGCTGCAGATCGCTCGCCAACAGCGGCGAGCCGGGGATGAGCGAGCGTGACAGCGGTGCCGATAACAGACTCAGGCCATTCGGCGATTGCGCGCTTGCCGGTTCGACCAACAAAAATGCCTCGAACTTGCCCGTCTCGCGGTTGAGCACCGGTAGCACGGTGGATTCGACCGGCTGCTCCGGGCGTGTAGTGGCGGGCCATTGCAGCGGAACTTGCGCATGCGCCACGCTCGCGGTGAGCGCGAGCAGCAGGCTGATGGCAAGACGGCAGTTCATGGCAGTGTGCATTCCAATGGCGTTGCAGATGGCAGCGTTGCGTTGGCCGGGTGACAACAATCCGCAAAACTCTGACCTTGGCCCGCCCCGAGGGTTCAAGTCGCTGGTAAACAGAATAGCACTCAGTGCCGACCATTGGCGAGTAAAGCGCTGTTCTGTGACGGAATATATAGTTTGTTCAGCGAATTTCAAGGTCCCTGAACCGGTTGCATCGGCGCTATTGCCGCTGGCGCGGCGGCGGAACGCTTTGGCGGGTGAAAAGTTGCGCCAGATCGACCCGGTCGAAGCGGTAGTGGCGATCGCAGAACTCGCAGATGATTTCGGCTACCCCGTCGTCTTGCGCCGATGCCATGGCCTCGCTCTCGCCGAGGCTGGCGAGCACGGCAGCTACGCGCTCGCGCGAGCAACTGCAATGAAAGCGCAGTGGGCGGGCGTCGAGGATGCGCACGCCATCCTCGTGAAACAACCGGTACAGCAGGGTGCTGGCCTGGGTGTCGCGTAGTTCGTTGCTGTGCAAGGTGTCAAACAGCAGGCTCGCACGCTGCCACGCGTCATCATCGCCGGTGCTTGCGGGTAGACGTTGCACCATCAGCCCGGCGGCACAGTGCGCGTTGGCACTGAGCAGTATCCGGCTGGGCAGTTGCTCGGACTGCGCAAAATAGCGTTCGAACGATTCTGCCAGGCTATCGGCATCCAGCGCCACCAAGCCCTGATAGCGTACGGGTTCAGTGTGTGCGGTGTGGTTTTGCTCGATGGTGATCGCGAGCATCGAGCCGGCGCCAAAGTCGCGTGGCGTCAAGGTGTCGGGTACGATGGGCTGATGCCGCGCGATGCCGCGAATGGCTCCGGCGGCGGTGCATTCCGCAAAAATCATGCGCACCACGCCGGTGCCGCGCAGTTGCACACTCAGGCGTGCCTGTGTCTTGATATGACCGGTGAACACGGCGCTGGCGGCGCAGGTTTCGCCCAGACAGGCAACGACGGACGCCGGATAATCGGTATGGCTCAGTAGCTCCCGCCAGCTTGAATCCAGACGCACCAGCACGCCACGGATGCCGCTTTCGGCGAGAGCAAAGCGGGTGATTGCGTCGTGATTCGGGTCGTTGCCGGAGTCTTTCATGGGGTTTACAGGTGCCGCGCGGTGAGGATGACCACAACATGATCGGGATATTTCGTGCGTTTGGCAAAAGCGCCGGCACCCGTTACTGCCACGCTGCCACCGGCGGCGGGTACTGCGCATGAGCCGCTCGCGGCTGCGACGGCATACGCACGGCCGTTGGCGGCGGCGCCTGCTGCTGCTGATCGTGCTGTTGCCGGCATTGACGATTTTGCAGGTGCTGGTGCTGCGCTGGCTCGATCCGCCAAGCTCGATGGTGATGCTGTTGCAGCGCCTTGAATCGCGCAACGTCGCGGGATTTGAACTGGATTATCGCTGGCGCGACTGGCAGGCGTTGTCGCCGCATTTACCGATCGCGCTGGTGGCTGCTGAAGATCAGCAATTTCCGGCTCATCACGGTTTTGATCTGGATGCGATTGGCCGTGCGCTCGACCACAATGACGATGGCGGGCGGGTGCGTGGCGCCAGCACCATCAGCCAGCAGGTCGCCAAAAATCTGTTCCTCTGGCAGGGCCGCAGTTGGCTGCGCAAGGGCATGGAAGCGTGGTACACGCTGTGGCTGGAAACCTTGTGGCCGAAACAGCGCGTGTTGGAGGTTTACGCCAACATTGCGCAGTTCGGCGACGGCGTGTATGGCGCCGAGGCGGCCGCACAGCGTTATTTCGGGGTCGCGTCGAGCGCGCTCAACAGCGCGCAAAGCGCGCGACTGGCGGCGGTGCTGCCAAGCCCGCAACGCTGGCACGCCGCGCGCCCAGGGCCGTACGTGCTGGCGCGGCAGGCATGGGTGGAGCGCCAGGTACGCCAACTCGGTGGGCCGGAGTATCTGCGTGAGTGCTGCGGCGTGCCAGGGCAATAGTTTGCGCTGGTGCAGGTGACGCTGCGCAATTGCTACCATGCGCGCCATGGACCATCATCGAAATCTTACCGTGGTCATCGCTGCCTGCAACGAGCAGGCAGCATTGCCGGCACTGCATGCGCGGCTGTCGGCGGTGCTCGATAGCCTGGATATCCGCACGCAGGTGTTGTACGTGGACGATGGCAGCGGTGACGACACCTGGGCGGTGCTTGAAGCAATCGCTGCGCGCGACGTACGAGTTGGCCTGCTGCGTCTGTCGCGCAATTTCGGCAAGGAATTGGCGCTCACCGCCGGGCTCGATCATGCCGGTGATTGTGACGCGGTGATCGTGCTCGATGCCGATGGCCAGGATCCGCCGGAGTTGATTCCGCAGTTCGTTGCCAAGTGGCGCGAAGGCTTCGACATGGTGTTCGGCACGCGCGTCGCGCGCGATGGCGAGAGTTGGCTCAAGCGCTCGACGGCGGCTGCCTTCTATCGGGTGATGTCACGCTTGTCGCATACCCCGATACCGCGCGATACCGGTGACTTTCGCCTGTTGTCGCGGCCGGTGCTCGACGCGCTGCGGCAATTGCGCGAGCGCCGTCGCTTCATGAAGGGCCTGTTTGCCTGGCTCGGTTATCGCCAGTGTGCGATCCGTTATCACCGGCAACCGCGATTGGCCGGGCGCAGTGCGTTCACCTATTGGCGGTTATGGAACTTCGCACTCGATGGCATCACCAGCTTCTCGACTGCGCCGCTGCGGCTGGCAACCTATGTCGGCTTGCTCACGGCGCTGGTAGCGTTCGTGTTCGGGGTGTGGATCATTGCCAAGACGCTGATCCACGGCGATGCCGTGCCGGGGTATCCGTCGCTGATGACGGTGGTGTTGTTTCTCGGCGGGGTGCAGTTGATCGCACTGGGGCTGATCGGCGAGTATCTGGGCCGCCTGTACGAGGAGGCCAAGCAGCGGCCGCTGTACCTCATCGCCAGCGTGCGCCCGGCATCACAACAAGGCGATTGAGAACCGGCGTGTCGTGTTGCATCAATCGCCGGCAAACGGGTTGAGTTGGCGCCAGATCGATTTGCTTTTCGGCCAGTTGCCGCTGAGCCACGGGTGCTCTGGATCGTTGGCGGCCAAAATACGCTTGGTATCCGCAGCGAGCTTGTCTTCACCGAGTTTGCTGTAGGACTGCGCCATCAACGCCAGAGCGTCGTTGCTGAACATGCTCTGCGGATAATTTTCGATCACGAACTGGCCACGCTTGGCGGCGGCAACATAAGCGCCGCGACGCAGGTAGTACAGGCCAACGCCGATCTCGTGCCGGGCCAGCAGGTTGCGCAAATGCACCATACGCTGGCGAGAATCCGGGGCATAACGGCTATCGGGATAGCGGCGGATCAGGTCGGCGAAATCGTTGAAGCTTTGCATCACCCCGGTCATCTCGCGCGTGGTCATGTCGAGCCGCGCGATGCGCTCCATCAGGATATTTTCCTTCTGGAAATTGACCAGCGCCTTGAGGTAGTAGGCGTAATCGATGTGCTTGTGGGTGGGGAAGGTGCGAATGAAGCGGTTCAGCGTGGAAATCGCATCCTCGGGCTTGCCGGCCTTGTACTGCGCGTAGGCCAGATCAAGCTGCGCTTGCTCGGTTTCCGGGCCGAACGGGAAGCGCGCGATCAGGCGCTGATACATGCGCTCGGACTTGTTGAAATTGCCGTCATCCAATGCTTCGCGCGACTTGCTGTAGAGCTGATCCACCGGCATGGTTTCGACCGGATCCACTTTGGTCTTGAACCAACCGCAGCCGGCGAGCACCGGCAGCAGCAACACGAGCAGAACGACGCGGGACAGGGTGCGATTGGCAGTCATGGCAATGTTCGGCGCACGCGGCGCGGGCAAGGGAAAGTGGGGATAATAGCCGATCGCTGCGCAATCGCTGTAAACCATGGCCGAATGAACGGCCAGCAAGGAGATTATGGACACTGAACACGACGACGAACTGGTGGAGCAGTTGCACGCCACGGTGACTCAAGAACAGGCTGGCCGACGATTTGATCAGGTGCTGGCGGAATTGTTCAGCGATTATTCGCGTACGCGGCTCAGCGAATGGGTGAAATCCGGCGATGCCCGGCTCGATGGCGCGCAGGTGCGGCCACGCGAAGCCGTGCGCGTGGGCCAGCGCATCACCGTTGCTGCCGTGCTCGGCGTTGAAACCGACGCCGAGCCGGAAGATATCGCGCTCACCGTGTTGTATGAAGACGACGATGTGCTGGTGATCGACAAACCGGCCGGTCTGGTGGTGCATCCGGGTGCCGGCAACCCCAACGGCACCCTGGTGAATGCGTTGCTGTTTCGCGATCCGCGTCTGGTGGCGTTGCCACGAGCCGGCATCGTGCATCGTCTTGATAAAGACACGTCCGGGGTGATGGTGGTGGCGCGCAGCCAGCGCGCTCACACCGGTTTGATCGAGCAGTTGTCCGGACGTGCGGTACACCGGCAGTATC
>PFJA01000098.1 GCA_002782905.1 Lysobacterales bacterium CG_4_10_14_3_um_filter_64_11 | reverse complement strand
ATCGGCGAGCTGCGCAGTCAGCGCGGCAACTTGCACGTCACGCTGCGCATTTGCATCGGCGAGCTGCGCAGTCAGCGCGGCAACTTGTACGTCACGCTGCGCATTTGCTGCGGCAACCTGTGCGTCGCACTGTGCCTGCCGTTGCGTTTGCGCGGCCAGCACATCGGCCAAACGCTGCGCGTTCAAACCCGCCTCGCGGCGTTGCGCTTCCACCTGACGTATCAGCTCAACCAGCACCTCGCCACTTTGTTCGGCCTTGGTAAAGGTCGCGTGGCTTTGCGTCTGTGCCGCGCGTATCAATGCATTCTGCTCGGCCAGCAAATGCGGCTTGATCAGCCCCTGCACCACTACCGCTTCGGCGGCCAGGGCGCGCACTTCCTTTTGCTGTTGTGCGATCGTCAACTCGTCAAGACACGGGCCGTATAGCGATGCCGCCTGTTGGACTTCCGCTGCCAGTGCGGCCAGTTCGCTCCACCCCTTTGCATCCACACCCACCTTGCGGCTGGCCTCGAACATGCGCTGGACCAGCAGCGGCGGCACTGCGCCGCCATCCACCGGTGTCTTGGCGGCATCGTGATGGCGCAATTGGGGCGACAGGAACAACGCGATCTCATCGTGTGTGTCGCCAGCGGATTGCGGCCATGAATAGCCCAGTTGGCTGGCCATCGCGGTGGTTACGGCGCGCCAATCGGCCAACAGATCGTCGTATTGCACGATCATGCGCGGCATGCCACGGCTGGCGCGTTCGGCTTCCAGCAAGTGCTGCGCCCACAACAAAAACGCGTGACCATAGGCCATGCCGTCGCGTCGCGCCAGCGATGCTGCCACTTCCAGCGGATTACGCACCATGATCACGGCGGTCAATCGCACCGGCAGTCCGCTGAGCGCTTGCGGCCACAACGGCAGCAACCGGCAAAGACGTGGCTCCTTTACCGCCCACAGTGGTTCGCCGGCCAGCTCATCGGCAACAAAACGGCGGATCGAGTTGGCACATTGCTGCGCTTGTGGATGCGCGATCCAGTCCACCGGCATCTCGCGAAAATCATCCCAACGCCGACCCAGCGCCGTCAGCAACTGCTCGTGCGCCTCGTAAACCGCGAGACTTTCCCAATGCCCCGATTCGTTGCCTTTGCCCGCTGGCATCAAGCGTTCGCCAAGGGCAGCACCCAACAGATTCACCACCCGCGCCAGCGCCGAAGTGCCACTGCGGTGCATGCCGAGGATCAGGATACCGGTGCTGTCGGTCTTGGCCCTCGCATTGGCCTTGGCCTTGGTCTCGGCTTTGGTTTCGGCTGCAACGCGCCGACGGGTTCTTTTTTGGGCCATAACCGCCAAGTCTACGTTCTATTCGCTGCGTTTCGGCGCAAGTCGGTCAACCCAACGCGGCTTCCATCTCGGCGCGCAGGTCGGCCACGTCTTCCACGCCAACGCTCAGACGTACCAGATTATCGGTGATGCCGAGCTTGGCGCGGGTTTCGGCCGGTACCGAGGCATGGGTCATGATCGCCGGGTGGTTGACCAAACTCTCGACGCCGCCGAGCGATTCGGCGCAGGCGAACAGTTCGGTGCGTTCCATGAACGCGCGCGCGGCCGGCAGCCCGCCCTTGAGCCAGACGCTGACCATGCCGCCAAAACCATCCATCTGCCGTTTGGCGAGTGCATGCTGCGGATGCGAGGCGAGCCCCGGATAGGCAACCTTTTCCACCGCCGGATGCCGCTCCAGCCACTGCGCCAGCTCCAGTGCGTTGGCGCAATGCGCCTTCATGCGCAGGTGCAGGGTCTTCAGGCCGCGCAGGGCGAGGAAGCTGTCGAACGGGCCTTGGATTCCGCCCACTGCGTTTTGCAAAAAGGTGATCTGCTCGGCCAGTTCGGCATCATCGCCCACCACCAGCAAGCCGCCGACGATATCGGAATGGCCGTTGATGTACTTGGTCGCCGAGTGCATCACCAGGTGCGCGCCGAGCTCGAGTGGCCGCTGCAACGCCGGCGAGCTGAAGGTGTTGTCCACCGCCAGGCGGATGCCGCGCTTGCGCGCGAACTCGGCCAGCCGCGCGATATCGACGATCTTCAACAGCGGATTGGTCGGCGTCTCGCACCAGATCAACCGCGTGTTGGGTTGCACCGCCGCTTCCAATGCTGCGATGTCGCCCAGATCGACGAAGCTGAAATCGAGCCCGGCCGAACGCCGCCGCACCCGCTCGAACAGGCGATAGGTACCGCCGTAGACATCGTCCATGCAGATGACATGGCTGCCGCTATCGAGCGCGTCGAGCACGGTGGCGGTGGCGGCCAGCCCCGAAGCAAACGCATAACCGCGCGTGCCACCTTCCAGCGAAGCCACGCAACGCTCGTAGGCAAAGCGCGTGGGGTTGTGGCTGCGCGAGTATTCAAAGCCCTGATGCACGCCCGGGCTTTGCTGGGCGTACGTCGAGGTGGCGTAGATCGGTGTCATCACCGCGCCGGTGCTCGGGTCGGGCGATTGCCCGGCATGGATGGCGCGGGTGGCGAAGCCGAGTGTGGATTTTTTGCTCATGGTGCGATGCCCAAGTATTTGCGAATGTGTTTGGCCAGCGCATCGTCGATTTCGCGATGGCGCGGGACCGGTTACTTCTGGCCTGTGCCAGGGTTTGAGAAGATGTCGTGCCGTCCACCATGCCGTAACAGCACACACCCAGCAGCCATCGGTTGCCGGATCAATTCATCGCACTTCACATCGCGATGTCCTTGATCGTGTAGGTCCCCGGTACGTCCTCCAGCAGCAACTCGCGCCATGCGTCGCGCAAGTTCTCTTCCAATTCCGCGACGCTCCCGCCCTGGCTCATGATTTCCGGGTGATCCAGCACACGCCCCAGCCAGAAGTGCTCGCCCCGCCAGTAAACGATCTTCACGACGCGCCCATCCCAAAACTCCTTTGACCACCACCTGCACCGAACCGAATTCTACGCCACCCGCCGGCGCAGATAATTGAGCAGGTCGATGCGGGTGATCAGCCCGAGGAAACGCTCGCCGTCGGTGACGATGGCGACATGACCACGATCGAAGATCGGCAACAAGGTGTCGATTGACGACTTCACATCGAGACTCTGCAAACGGGTCGCCATCGCGGTGGATACGGGGTCGAGAAAGCGCTTCTCATCGGCAAACACATGCAGCAGCAAATCGCTTTCATCGAGAATGCCGACGATGCGCTCGCCATCCATCACCGGCAACTGGCTGACATCGTACAGCTTCATGCGCTGATACGCGGTGGTCAGCAAATCGCCGGGGCCAACCACCACGGTATCGCGCTGCGCGTACGGGCGCACGATCAGATCGCGCAAATCGCCAAACTGCTCACGCGCGATGAAGCCGTTGTCGAGCATCCAGTAATCGTTGTACATCTTCGACAGGTACTTGTTGCCGGTATCACAGACGAACACGACCACACGCTTGGGCGTGGTTTGCTCGCGGCAATAACGCAGCGCGGCAGCGACCAGGGTGCCGGTCGAGGAGCCGCCGAGAATGCCCTCGCGCGCCAGCAGCTCGCGGCCGGTGAGAAAGCTGTCCTTGTCGCTCACCGCATACGCTTTTTTGACGCGGCTGAAATCCGAGATCGATGGCAGAAAATCCTCACCGATCCCCTCCACCAGCCACGAGCCGGATTTTTCCGATAGCGTACCCTCGTTGATGTACTGCGCCAGGATCGATCCGACCGGGTCGGCCAGGATCAGTTCAACCTGCGGAGCCACGCGCGCGAAAAACCGCGACAACCCGGTCATGGTGCCGGACGAGCCACAGCCAAACACGATGGCATCCATGCGCCCTTGCATCTGCGCCCAGATTTCCGGCCCGGTATCCTGTTCGTGTGCCAGCGGGTTGTCGGGATTGCCGAACTGGTTGATGAAGTAGGCGCCCGGCGTCTCATCGGCAATGCGCGCGGCCAGATCCTGGTAATACTCGGGGTGCCCCTTGGCCACGTCCGAGCGCGTCAGGATCACCTCGGCGCCCATCGCCTTGAGGTTGAAGATTTTCTCGCGGCTCATCTTGTCGGGCACCACCAGCTTCAGGCGGTAGCCTTTTTGCTGCGCCACCAGCGCCAGGCCGATGCCGGTATTGCCGGCGGTGCCCTCCACCAGGGTGTCGCCGGGCTTGATCCGGCCTGCCTTTTCCGCCGCCGCGATCATCTTCAGGCCGATACGGTCCTTGATCGATCCGCCCGGATTGGCAGCCTCCAGCTTGAAGAACAACTCGCAACACCCGCTATCCAGATGCTGCGCCTTGACCATCGGGGTGTTGCCAATCAGTTCCAGAACGCTGTGGTTGATGGTCATGTTTGTCTCGGCACGCGCGAATGACCGCACACGGCTGGCGGTGCGGAGCAAGAAAGGGATTCTATCAGGGAGCAACAATCATGGTGGCGGTATGAGCACCCGCGTCAGCGATCGCTGTGGCGGGTCGCTACCAAGGTGATTCAAGGCATTTTGCAGGATCTCACCCAGTGCTCGGCCGCAATGCCGGGCTCACCCGGCCGCCCACAGGGCGGGTTCCTGAAAGGATGCCCCGCGGCGCCGTTGTGGAAGCGCGCCTGTGCGCGAAGCGCCTCGCCAAATCGTTCGCGGGCAAGGCCCGCTCCCACACAGGCACTCACTGGCACCAGCGGGCAACACCGCTGCTTCTACAGGCGAGCGCTGCCGCCTCGTTGTCGCAGCTCAGCCCGACAGACTCCTGGAAGCTGCGAGCGGCAGCGGCCGACGAGGAGGCCACCACCGCTCACAGCGGGACGTTGCTGTCATCGCCAGCGCCAGCACATGGCGCCGGCGGCGCTCAGTTGGCGGCGTGTTGCGCCACCCACTGGGTCAAGCGATCCTTGGTCTGCAACTTTTCCTTTTTCATCAGCGCCAACCGGACATCGTCCAGCGGCAACACGCCCAACTCCGCGTCGAGCACTTGTTTGTCGAGTTGCTTGTGACGGTTGTAGAGACGGCGGAACTCGACATTGCTGCTCATCAGCACGTCGACAGCGGCGCTGGATTGACCTTCAAACATCGGTAATCTCCTTCGGGCAGATACACGAACGCCCCGTTCGGACGAGGCGGGGCGTTGGCGTGTGGGGGTGCGCTGCAACAGCGCGGACTCCCGGCGTGCGGGCACGCTGCTGCACTGACAAGACGGCAGGTTCCAGACGGTGTGGATGATGCGTCATGGGCCGATCCGGGGAATCCGGCGGGAATGCCGCCAAGCCCGACACTACGCCGCCAAAAACACCTCTGCAAGTGACTCGGCAAGCCCTTGTATCGACGGAATTTTCTGCGCACAGTGGCGCACCCGAGGTCGGCAAGGAATCACGCCGTCAACGCTATCCACCTGTTTTTCATGATTTTTTAACGCGGCGCTTGCGACCCCGACAGCAATACCACGTCCACCCGCCGGTTACGTGCCCGGCCTTGCTCGCTGGCGTTGTCGGTAACCGGTTGGTTCTCGCCCAAGCCAACCGCTTGCAGGCGCGCACCATCGACGCCTTCCGCGATCAGGGCATCACGTACCGCCTCGGCGCGCCGTTGCGACAACACCTGATTGAGGTTGTCGCTGCCGCGGCTATCGGTGTGGCCTTCGATCCGCACCGCGGTGGTCGGCTCGCTCTGCACGAACGCCACCACCCGCGCCAGATTGGCACGCGCCTCGGGGCGCAACGCGGCCTGCCCGGGAGCGAACACATCGCCCGACAGAGTCATCACCTCACCACGCGCATCGCGCCGTGCGCTCAGCGAATCCAGTTGCAGACGCAGGCTATCGGCCGCAGAAAACGCCAGTTCAGCCTCCTGCTTGGCGAGGCTCGCTTCCAGCGCGCGTGCGCTGGCCAGTTGCCGCGATTGCTCGGCTTCGGCCAGTGCGGCCTGCGCCGCCGCTGCCGACTGCTCGCTCAACGACTGCGCCCGCTGCGTTTCCTCGACCCGCGCCAGGTTCTGCAAGCGCAGGCGCTCGGCCTCCTGGCGCGCCTGTTCGGCATCGCGGCGGCTGGCCTCCAGCAATATCTGGTCGCGTTCGCGCTCCAGCGCCAGCACCTGTGCGCGCAAGGCGGCTGCCCGGATTGCCGACTCGGCAACTTCGGCGCGCTGCTCGGCAATGAACCGCAGATGGGCGCGATCCTTGGCCTTGGGGTTGCTGGCAACGAACGCGGCAATCGCCTGTTGCGCCTGCAAGCGTTCCCGGCCTGCGGCGCCGGTGCTGGCCGCATCGCGCTCGATGACCTGCAAGCGCTCCTGCAAGCGCACCACGTTCGGATCGGGCGCCTTCTCGACGGCCAGTGCCAGCGTGCTGATCAGCACCGCCGGCAGCAGCCACCCCAGACGCAAACGCGTGGCCCGGTTCATTGCCCACCCCGCAAACCCAACTGCCGCCGCAACTGGCGGTTTTCCTCGGTCTTGCCGCGCACCTGCGCACGCAGTGCGGCCTCGCCGGCCCGGGCAAGTGCCAGATCCCCCTGCACCAGTGCTGCGCTCGCCTGCTGCTGCGCCAGCGCGAAATCCTTGCGATCCATCGCCTCGCGCGCGGCGAGCAATGCCGCCTCCGCCGCATCGAGGTCGGCCGGCGCATAACGCGCGGCACGCTGCTCACGCGCCATCGCGATGCGCGCCTCGGCGTCGGCCAATGCCGCCGTCGGCGGTGGCAGGCTGGCACAGGCCGTCAACAGCACAGTGGCAGCGCATAGCAGTTTTCGGCGCAAAACGGTCATGAGCGGCACCTTTGATGAGCCTCCTGGAGGACGCCAGTTGCAGCAATCGGGATGCGCTGCAGGTTTCGCGCGGTTCCCTGTAGCGAGCAACGTGGACATTGGGCTATTGTGGGTCAGCGCCGCTCGCATCCGCAAGCGGTAGACTGTACGCCAATCGATGAATCGGGTTGAGGGGGTTTTGCATGGACATCGGCTATTTCCTGAAGCTGATGACGGAGAAGAATGCATCGGACATGTTCCTGACTACAGGCGCACCGGTGCACATCAAGGTTGAGGGCAAACTGTATCCGCTGGGCTCCACCGGGCTGCCGGCCGGTATGGTCAAGAAGATTGCCTATTCGCTGATGGACGAAGGCCAAGTGCCGGCGTTCGAGCGCGACCTCGAGTTCAACATGGCCGTCGCCATCAAGGACGCTGGCCGTTTCCGCATCAATGTGTTCAAGCAGCGCGGCGAAGTGGGCATGGTGATCCGCGCGATCAACAGCAACATCCCGTCCATCGAGCAGCTCAAGCTGCCCAATATCCTCAAGGATATCGTGATGGAGGCGCGCGGCCTGGTGCTGGTGGTCGGCTCAACCGGTTCGGGCAAGTCCACCACGCTGGCGGGCATGATCAACCACCGCAACTCCAACACCACCGGCCACATCCTCACCATCGAGGACCCGATCGAGTTTTTGCACCAGCACAAAAAATCGATCGTCAACCAGCGCGAAGTGGGGCTGGATACGCATGCCTTCCACAACGCGCTGAAAAACGCGATGCGCGAAGCGCCCGATGTCATCCTGATCGGTGAAATCCTCGACGCCACCACCATGGAGGCGGCAATCGCGTTCGCCGAAACCGGCCATTTGTGCCTGGCCACGCTGCATTCCAACAACGCCGATCAAACGCTCGAGCGTATCCTCAATTTCTTCCCGGAATCGGCACACAAGAACGTACTGATGAACCTGTCGCTCAACCTCAAGTCGGTGGTGTCACAGCGGCTGGTGGTGGGCAAGGATGGCAAGCGCTTGCCGGCAGTGGAAATCCTGATCAACACGCCGGTGATCCGCGACCTGATCCGCCGCGGCGAAGTGCATTCGGTCAAGGATGCGATGGACAAATCGTTGCAGGACGGCATGCAAACCTTCGATCAATCGCTGTACCGCCTGTTCAAGGAAGGCAAGATCGATCTCGAAGAAGCGCTACGCAAGGCCGATTCGCGCGATGGTCTGGCGCTCAAGATTCGTCTGTCAGAAGGTAGCAAGGGCGAGCACGATCCGTACTCGGATGTGTTCGAAGGCGAAGGCGGGCTGAACAGCTACTGACGGCCACACGCCTGCACGGCACTGGCGGCACCCCGGAACGGCTTGCCGCTTGTGGTGGTGGCGCTTTCAAACGGCGGCGGGCGCGTCGGGCTGGGCCTCGGGGCGCGCCAGATCGAACTCCGGCAATTGCAGACACGTTGCGTTGATCCGCTCGATGGTCGGCAAGGCGCTCATGTCCAGACCATAGCGGTGTGCGTTGTAGACCTGCGGAATCAGGCAACAGTCGGCCAACGAGGGCATATCGCCTTCACAGTAGGCACCGGTGGACGGGCTCTGCGCCAGCAACAACTCCAGCGCCTGAAAGCCCTCGCGTATCCAGTGCCGAATCCACTCGTCGCGCTCTGGCCGCGGCACCGCCCAGACGGTTTCGAGAAAACGCAGCACGCTCACGTTGCTCAGCGGATGGATATCGCAGGCAATCAGTTGCGCTATGGCACGCACCCGTGCGCGATCGCGCAAACTCATCGGCATCAGCGGCGGCGTGGGCCAGGTTTCATCCAGATACTCGATGATCGCCAACGATTGCGCAAAGATCCGGTTGCCGTGCATCAGCACCGGCACCCGCGATTGCGGATTGAGCTGGGCAAACTCGGCGCTGAATTGCTCGCCACCGTCGCGCACCAAATGCACCGGCACGCTGTCGTAAGTCAACCCTTTGAGATTGAGCGCGATGCGCACCCGATAGGCGGCACTGGAACGCCAATAACCATAAAGCCTGAGCACGTCCGCCACAGCTCACCTCCCATGCATGGCTTGCATATCGCAGGCTACCGCCGCCGCTGCGCTGTGTGAAGCATTTTTGTCACCTTCGCGCCCCGAGTCTAGCGGGCTTGCACGATTTGCTGTTCAATGGCACCAAAAATGCTCTGCCCAGCGGCGTCGCGCATCTCGATCCGCAGCCGATCGCCAAAGCGCAGAAAGGCGGTGCTCGGCTTGCCGTCGCGGATGATTTCCAGCATGCGTTTTTCCGCCAGGCACGACGCTCCGCGTGCTTCGTCCTGATTGGCCACCGTACCCGAGCCAACGATAGTTCCGGCACAAAGCGGCCGGGTTTTGGCGGCATGGGCGATCAATTGCGCAAAATCGAACTGCATGTCCTCACCCGCCTGCGGCGAGCCGAACCACGCGCCGTTGATATAGCTGTGCAACGGCAGGTGTACTTTGCACGCGTGCCAGGCGTCGCCCAGTTCGTCGGGCGTCACCAGCACCGGGCTCAGCGCCGACCGCGGCTTGGATTGCACAAACCCGAACCCCTTGGCCAGCTCATCGGGGATCAGGTTGCGCAGCGAGACATCGTTGATCAGCCCGAGCAACTGGATATGATCCGCCGCCGCCGCCGCGGTAACCGCCATCGGCACGTCGTCGGTGACCACCACCACTTCGGCTTCCAGGTCGATGCCATAGTCTTCCGAGCTCGCGGGCACCGGGTCGTGCGGGCCGAGAAAACCGGCACTGACCGCCTGATACATCAGCGGATCGCTGTAGAACGACTCGGGGATGCTGGCACCGCGCGCACGCCGCACCCGCTCGACGTGCGGCAGATAAGCCGAGCCATCGACAAACTCGTAAGCGCGCGGCAGCGGCGATGCCAGCGCGGCGATGTCGAGCGCAAACGCACCGGCAGCGGCGTTGCCCTGCAACTGCGCGTACAACGCATTCAAGCGCGGCGCGGCACGCTGCCAGTCGTCCAGCGCCTGTTGCAGCGTGGCGGCAATGGGTTCGGCACCCACCGCGCGCGACAGATCGCGCGAAACCACGATCAGGCTGCCATCACGGCCGCCGGCTTTCAACGATGCCAGTTTCATTGCCTTCCTCGCTTGGAACTCGCTTGACGCGCCATTGTAACGGAGCCGTTGCCAGCGCAGGCAGCACTCAATCGTGCTCGTCGCCATCGCTTGCGCACGGGGCATCGATGCTGCGTGCGGCCTGCAACGCCAGCTTCATTTCCTCGCGCAGCGCACGTTTTTCCGGCTCATCGAGCGGCCGTCCAAGACGGATCTTGCCGGTGCGCAGCAGCAGCGCATCGAGTGGTCGCGGCAGGGCACCGTGCGGCAACAGGGTGGCCACTTCATCCACCGGAATCTGCGCGAAGGCCGCGGCCGCGATCTCGGCCAGCGGCACCTCCGCCAGCAGCGCCGCGTGCGCTTCGGCGTCCACCGGCTCTGGCTCGGCGAACCCCGGTGCCCGCGCGCTGGCGAACGCCTGCACCACGCCATCGTCCCAGTGTTGCTTGCGATCCACCTCGGCGCGCAGAAACGGCGAGGTCGAATTGGCGGGGCCGAGCGACAACAAATGCACGCGCATGCCGAGCCCCTGCGCCGCGATCACACCCGGGGTCAGATCGGCATCGCCGGAAACCACGATTGCGCTGGCGATGGCGCGGCTCTGCGCCAGACCGACCAGATCGGCGATGATCAGGCCATCGACCGCTTTCTGATCGCCGTAGGTATTGCGCGTACCCAGACGCAGCTTGAAGTCATCCAGATCATCGATGGCGACATGGCTATGCGCCTTGTGGCCATAGGTGCCAGGGCCGTCGTACCAGTACACCCGCAACAATTCGCCGCCCGGAAACTGCGCCGCGACTTCCGCCAGCAGCTTTTCGCGCAACACCGGGTAGTCGATTGCCACGCTGTCGCGCGCCTGCTTGCTGCCGTGGACGACCTGTGCCACCTGCACCCAGAAATAGCCCGCATCGACAAAGACGCCGATTCGATTCATCGCGTTATCCCTCTAAAAACTAGCGGTGTTTTTGCAACACCAAAATAAAAACATTGGGCCACCATAGCCAACAACAGCTTTGAACGTGCTGAGGATAGCTGCCGGTCGGGCGCCATCGCACGCCGCAGCGTGCGATGGCGCAAGCAGGCCTTCAACGGGACACGCGTCGCCTCATTGCGCGGTCACCTGCGCGAAGCGCTCCTTGAAAAACGCGTGCATCAACGCATAGGCCTTTTCTGCCGAGGGCTCGTCATACAGGCAATTGGGCGGACTGTTGGCGTCGGCTTCGGCAAAGCAATGGTGCGCGCCGGGGAAGTTGACCAGCTTCCAATCGGCACCCGCGCCATCCATTTCCTTGCTGAATGCGGCGATGTCCTCAGCGCTGACGCTGCTGTCGGCTTCACCATTGAGCACCAGCACCGCGGTGCGGATCTCGCCCTTGGCCGCCGGCAGTGGTGTACTCAAGCCGCCATGGAAACTCACCACCCCGGCGATCGAGGTGCCGAGGCTGCCCTGCAAGGCACCGGCGCGCGCCAGTTCCAGCACGCTGGAGCCGCCAAAACAGAAGCCGATGGCACCCAGTTGCGAAAAATCCAGCGGTGCGATGCGGCCTTGCGCACGCAGCGCTTCCACCGCCCACACGATGCGCCCGCGCATCTGCTCACGGTCGGCGTACACCGCCTGCGCCGCCGCGCGCGCTTCCTGTGCGTTGGTTGGGCGCACGCCCTTGCCGTACATATCGACCAGCAACACCACGTAATCCTTGCCGGCGATTGCCTTGGCCTTTTCGATCGCCGATTCGTTGACGCCCATCCAGTTGGGCACCATGGCAATGCCGGGGCGGATTGCCGCGCTGTAATCGTCATAGATGACGTAGCCGCTGAACTCGGTGCCCTGATAGCCCCATTCAAGGGGCTTCACCACCGGCTTGGCCAACACCTGAGCCGCGATCAGCAGCCCAATCATCGCAATCAACACACGCATAATCGCCCCTCCATAAAAGATCCGAGTATAGGCGCCTCGCACGGGGCGGCCGCAAGCACATTGGTTGCACAAGCGTTCACGTAACGCGCATCTTTCAGGCGACACCCAGCCCGGCAATGGCGCCGATGGCGTTGGCGTCGAAACCCGCGAGGGTGGCGAAATGCCGGCCGCGCTCGGTGTAATCGGTATAGCGCGGAAAACTCGGTGCGCCCGGCGACAGCAGCAGCAGGCCTTCGTTGCCGAGCACATGCTGCGCCTTGGCGACCGCGTCGGTGAGGTCTTCGGCGGCCAGCAATTGCAGCCGCCCGGCGCGCGCCATCGGCTCGATCCGATCGTGGATACGCGGGCCGTTCTGGCCCTGGGTAATCACCAGCAGCGGCGGTTTGGTGCGCACGCGCTCGACAAACACGCTCCAGTCCAGGCCGCGATCGAAGCCGCCAACGATGATCGCCACGCGGCGATCGGCAAAACAATCCAGCGCTGCCATGCTGGCGTGCGGCGTGGTGCTGATCGAGTCGTTGATGTACTCGATGCCATCGCGCACGCCGAGCCGCTGCAAGCGATGCGGCAACGGCGCGAAGCTGGCGGCATGCGGTGCCAGCGCGACGGCATCGAGGCCCAGCGCTTCGATGGCCGCGAGCGCCGCACACAAGTTCAAGCCGTTGTGCCGGCCCGGCAACGGCAGCCCGCGCAGATCCAGCACCTGCTGCTCACCGCGAAACACCTTGTCGGCATGCAAATGCCAGCCGGCGGCGTTATCAAACCAGGTGCAGGCACCGGCCGCGGTGGCGATGGCGCGCAACCGCGCATCGCCGGCGTTGAGCACCAGCGCGCGCGGGTTGCCGTGGCTGATCAACGCCAGTTTGTCGGCGTAGTAACGCTGCTCGCTGCCGTGCCAGTCCAGGTGCTCGGGAAACAGGTTCAACACCACCGCCACATTCGGGCGCAGTGCGTCGCCGGCCTGGTAGCTCGACAACTCGACCACCCAGTACGCCGGTTCGGGCGAGGCATCGAGCAGGCTCAGCAACGGCAAGCCGATATTGCCGGCCAGCGCGGTGCGCTTGCCGGCGGCGCGCAGCACGTGCGCAATCAGGGCGGATACCGTGCTCTTGCCCTTGCTGCCGGTGACGCAAATCACCCGGCCAGGCGCGAGCTTGGCAACGTGTTCGGCAAACCACAGCGCGCTACCGCCAATGAACTGGGTGCCATGCAGCGCCGCACCCGCTGCCGGCGCGGCGTAGGGGCTGATGCCGGGCGATTTGATGACAACATCGAAGCGGGTCAATTCCGCTTCATCCACGTGGGTGCGGATATCGAGTCCGTCGTCCAGCCGGGCGTGGGCGCCAACCGCCTCCGCCGCGCTGCAAAACAGCGTCATCGGCAGTTTCGGCAATCGGCGGCGGATGCTGTCGAGCGCGGCCTGGCCTTCGCGGCCAAAGCCCCAGATCGCCACCCGCTGCCCCTCAAGCGCCGAGATCTGCACGCACCACCTCGACCAATTCCGCCGCTATCCGCTGCGGTTCGTGCCAGCGCAACAACGGCGCCATGTCGGTATCTTCCAGTGCCAGTTGCGGCGCAATCTCGCCGGCAAAACGCGCCACCACCGCATCCTCGCGCCACGCTGGCGCCGTGCTCAGTGCTGCCAGCAGCGCCCGCGACTCGCGGCCCTCACCGACGCATTCGAACGGCTTGTGATCCTGGTACTCGATCAGCGCGTCGAACCCGTCGAACTGCGCCGGCTCATCGAGCAAGTTGCGCCCGAAGATGCCCACCAAGCGCGGTTTGGGCATAAACGCCGCCAGTGCCAGAAACACGAAGCGGCACTTTGGGCACTGCCCGCACCAGCGGCTGGTGGGGCGCGCGCCGAGCAGATGAAAATTGCGGTTGCAACTGGAAAAATGCGCGTCGTAGCGATCACTGCGGGCAAACGCGCGTGCCACCGCCAACTCGGAAAACGGCCGCAGCAGCGAGTAGTAACGCAGATCGGCGGCGACGTGGCGTTGCACGTAATCGCCGAACGCACGCTCGAAATCCCACCCCTTCGACCACTGGTGATTGACCTCGCCGGTGCCCGGAATCAGGCTGCCATAGCTGGCCGAGCGTTCGTTGGAAAACACCACCTGATCGAAGCCGTACAGCAAGGCCGCCAACAGCAGGATCGCCGAGTTCACCGCAGTCACCGGGATATGGCCGTTGCGCGCGCCGGCGCGATTGAGGGCGAACAATTCCGGTGCCAGTTGCCGGCCGATGGTGAGCGTCGGCAAGCCGGTGCGCTGGGCACAGGCGGCGATCAATTGCGAGCCGCCGATGAACGCCACGGTCTGCTCGACCCCTGCCTTGCGCAGGGTTTCGATGCTGACCAGCGAATCCTTGCCACCGCCGATGGCGACCAGCGCCTGCGCCGGCAAGCCCAGCGCCGGTGCCGCCGCTGGCGGTTCGGCGGCAACCGGAAAATCGATATGGCCGCGCAGTTGCAGGCCATTGCGGTAGGCAAACTCGCCGAGGCCATTCTCGTAGATCAAGCGCAGCAAGGCAGCGGTTTGCGCATCGATCGGCGCGTCGTCGAACGCCATCTGCGGCGGCGCCGCCGCCTTGTAGTAACTCACGCCGGCGATCTGGTGCAACAGGCGCAGCGCCGCATCCACCGCGCGCGCGCGTTCCGGAGCCAGCGTAAACGGCGCGCCGGGAAAGCGCAGCACCTCGACCATCGGCGCGCCGTCATCAAAGGCGTAGCCCAGCCGCGCTTCGCCGCTGGCGGCATCGAAGCGCGCGCGCACAAAGTGAAATACCCGAACCGTGTCGGGGATAAACGGTGGTGTGCCGTCAGCGTGCTGGGCCGGCATCTGCGGGTCAGTCATCGATGGCATCCTCGGCCGGCAGTTCGCGCCGATTGTACGTGTTCGCCATTACCGCGCCGTAGGCACCGGCGGTGGCAATCAACACCACATCGCCCTCGCCACTGCTCGCCGGCAGCCGGCGCCGGCGACCGAGCACGTCGCCACTTTCGCACACCGGCCCGACCACATCGGCGGGCGGCCCGGGCGGCTCGGCGAGCCGCGACAGGTTCACGATCTCGTGCCAGGCGTTGTACAGCGTTGGCCGCATCAAGGCATTCATGCCGGCATCCAGGCCGACCCGGCGTACACCACTCTTGACGATCACCTGGGTCACCCGCGTCAGCAGCACGCCGGCTTCGGCCACCTGGTAACGGCCCGGCTCAATCCACAACGCATACTGCGGATACGCGGCCTTGACCTCGGCCAGCACCCGCGCATACGCGGCGATGTCGAACGGCTCGGCCTGTGGCTCATACGGCACGCCAAGGCCACCGCCGACATCGATGAACGAAACGCTGCCGATCGACTCGGCCACCGCCGCCAGTTGCGCGTAGACTTCGCGCCAATGCCCGGCATCGAGAATACCGCTGCCGATGTGCGCGTGCAGGCCGACGATCCGCGCCGAAATCGCGTTGGCGGCGGCAACGAACGCGCTCAGGCGATCCGGCGCCAGCCCGAACTTGGCGCCCTTGCCGCCGGTGCGCACCTTTTCGTGATGGCCGTGACCAAAGCCCGGGTCGATGCGCAGCACGATCGCACGATCCGTGAAAATCTGCGGCCAGCGTTGCAGGATTTCCACGCTATCGACGGTAACAAAAACCCCGCGCGCCAACGCCTGCTCGTATTCCTGGCGCGGCGCGAAGCTGGGCGTGAACAACACCCGCTGCGGTGCCAGTTGCGGCAACACCGAGAACAGGTGCCCCAGCTCACCCGCCGAGACACACTCAAAACCGATGCCCAGTTGATCGAGCGCACGCAACAGTGCCGGGTGGGCATTGGCCTTGATCGCATACAGGCAGCGATCCACCGCGTCGATCGCCAGCAACGCGGCGGCGCGCTGGCGCAGCGTCGGCAAGTGATACACATAGCGCGGCGTGCCCTGTGCGGCAACCTGCAACAGGCGCTCGCGCTGCGCTTGCCACCATGGCGGATCGCGCACCACTTCGGGCCGCGACAACTGCCGCCAGCTTGGGCCGAACACCACGGCATCATCGACCGGCATCGCCCCGGACTGGATCAGCAACCCGTGCAGGTGCGGCAGCAGGCCATCGGCCAGCGCTTCATCGACCACGAAGGTAAGGTTGAGATCGTTCGAGGATTGCGAGATCAGGTGCACACGCTCGCGCCCGAACTCGGCCAGCACATCCGACAGCCGATGCAACAACGAGCGCATGCCGCGGCCAACCAGGGTGACCGCCGCGCACGGCGCAATCACCTTGACCCGGCACACCAGCGCCAGGTCGGCACACAGCGCATCGAGCACGTTGGAGCTGACCAGATTCTCGCTCGGATCGAGTGATACCGTGACGTTGGACTCCGACGAGCCGATCAGATCCACCGACAAGCCATGGCGCTTGAAGCGCTCGAAAATGTCGGCCAGAAATCCAACCTGCTGCCACATGCCGATCGACTCCATCGACACCAGCACGATGCCACGGCGCGAACTGATCGCTTTTACCCCGGGCCGGGCGTCGGCACTGGCACCGATCACGGTACCAAGCAGATCCGGGTTTTCGGTATCGCGGATCCACACCGGCACAGCGGCTTCGCGGCACGGCGGTATGCAGCGCGGATGCAGCACCTTGGCGCCGGTACTGGCGATTTCCTGGCCTTCCTCGAAATCCAGCCGCGCCAGCAGCCGGGCATCGGGCACCTGGCGCGGATTGGCGCTGAACATGCCCGGCACGTCGGTCCATATTTCCACCCGCCGCGCGCGCAGCAGGGCGCCGAAATACGCCGCCGACGTATCGGAACCGCCGCGCCCGAGAATGGCAGTGCCGCCATCGTGCGCTCGCACGATAAAACCCTGGGTCAACAGCAACCGGCCGATACCCGCCAGCTTGGCCGCCGCATCGGCATCGGCGTGGCCGTCGCAATTTGCCAGCAGCCAACGGCTGGCGGCGTTCTGATTGGGCTCGGCACGCGCGCGCAGCCAGTCGCGGGCATCAAGCCAATGCACGTCGATGCCGCGCGCGCGCAAGTAAGCCACGCCCAGCGTCGAGGACAACAACTCGCCCTGCGCCAGCACGCGCGTCTGCCACGGCAGCTCGGCGCTGAGCCGGCCGGGATCATCGGCCAGCGCCGTGAGTTCAGCAAAACGCGCAGCCAGTACGGTATCCGCATCCAGCCCCAGCTCGGCGAGCATCGCCACGTGCCGCGCGATGATCTGCGCGATCGTCGCACGCACCGCCGCCACATCGGCGTGCTGCTCGATCACGCTCTGCAAGGCGTTGGTGGTGCCCGACAGCGCCGATACCACCACCAGCACCCGCGCGTCGTTTTCAGCCGCGCGTTGTTGCATCAGCGCCGCGATGGTGTCCCAACGGCTGCGCCGCGACACACTGGTGCCACCAAACTTGAGGACGATCCAGCCGCCGGGTTGTGCGGCTGTGGAAACAGGGTTGGGGTTCATGGTCAAAGCGCAGCACAAAGAGGTCGATTATCGACCAAATCGAACCGCCTGCGCGTGCGATACAACCACCAGCACGCTCGTGCAACAGCCAAACGCCACCACCGCGCGCTCTTTGACGCGAAACAACGCGCAGCGTTTCATTGTCCCCCTGCCCCGCTTGCGGGGGATGCCGGGGTGGGGAGCGGCCATGGCGAATGGCGGTTTCATCATCCGGAGTGGTGATTCGCCATGAACGTTCGCTTGCATCGAATCGCTTTATTCCATACGCTCAGCCGGCACCAACGGGAGAGGTTGGTGCCGGATTGAATCCACGACCGATGCACTGGCGAGGGCTGTTGCCGGCGTGCATCACCACATCGCACTCGTTTTTGGGGGATAACACCAATGAAAGTTCATGTACTCGCGGCCGGCGTTGCACTGGGGATCGCCGCATTGACCGCCGCTGGCAGCAGCGTCGCGGCACCGGCCACCGATCGTTTTCTCGATGTCATCGTCACCCTGCACAATGATGCCCAGAACCACAGCCGTGCCGACAACCGTGCCCTGGCCGCCGAAGTGGCGCGCCAGCATGGCGTCAGCGCGACCCACACCTACGGCAAGGTGTTGACCGGTTTCGCGGCGCGTGTGCCCGAAGCCACATTGGATCGGCTGCGTGCCGACCCGATGGTCGCCAACATCGAATTCGACCGCGAGATGCATGCGGTCATGGGCAAGCCCGGTGGCGGCGGTGGCAGCACCGCGCAAGTGGTGCCGTGGGGCGTTTCCCGCATCGGTGCCAGCGCCAACGCCAACGATGGCGCGGGCATCCACGTCTATATCATCGACACCGGTATCGACTCCGACCATCCGGATCTGGCTGCGCACATCGGCAACGGCTTTGCCGCGGTCAACTGCAAGGGCCGCACCTGCACCCAGAATTGGGACGACGACAATGGCCACGGCACCCACGTGTCGGGCAGTGCCGCCGCCATCAACAACAGCATCGGCGTGGTCGGCGTCGCGCCGGGCGCCACCCTGCATGCGGTGAAGGTACTCAGTAGCCAGGGCTCGGGGTCGATCTCCGGCATCATCACCGGTATCGACTGGATGACCGCCGAAGTCAGCGCCCGTGGCCAGGCCGCGGTCGCCAACATGAGCCTCGGCGGTGGCGGTTCCAAGACCGGTACCTGCACCAGCAGCGGCTTCAGCGGCACCGACACCTTCCACCAAGCGATCTGCAACGCCAAGAATGCCGGTGTGGTGTTCGCGGTAGCGGCCGGCAACGATGGTGCCGATGCCGAGGCCAGCACACCGGCAGCTTACGACGATGCGGTAATCACGGTCAGCGCCACCCAGCAGGGCGACAACTGGCCGACTTGGTCGAACTGGGGTGATGGCAATCCCGGCGGCGTGAGCTTGCCGGTAGTGCTCGCCGCGCCGGGCGTCAGCATCCTCTCGACCTGGAACAACGGCGGCACCAACACCATCAGCGGCACCTCGATGGCCAGCCCGCATGTGGCCGGCGCAGCGGCGCTGTACCTCAAGAGCCACCCGCAGGCGGCCAACGGCAGCGCCTTCGGCAATACCCTGAGCGGACTGCTCGGCGCGTCGGAGAGCACCGCGACCTTCAGCAACACCAGCGGCCACCCGCATGACGAGGATTTCCTCGACGCCGGCACGTTGTAAGGCTCATCGCATCATGGTTGTACTGCAAGGGGCCTTCGGGCCCCTTGTTGTTGCGGGCATTCCGCATTGATTGGCATCCACGCACCGTCGCCTGGCGTTTTTGCAGGAGGGGTAGAGCGCAGCGAAACCCATCAATGCTGGATTCCGTCGAATCGATGGAGCGCGGCGTCCGCGCGTAGCGAAGGCGGCTGCTCTTGCGCGTCCTGCGACGTGCATGGATGCACTAGTGGTGCGTGAGACAGGAAGCCGGAAGCGCCCGCGCGCGGCACTCGCACATCCCTGTGCGTCGCAGCTCGCGCAGCGAGCGCTGTCGCGAAGCGACCGAAACCCATCCAACCGAATCGCTTTTCTGGGGGCCACCCTGCGGGCCGCTTTCGATGGGTTTCGCTACGCTCTACTCATCCTGCCATCCTACCGGCTACCGCCTACTTGGCGGCCGGACGAACGAAGTGACTCGGCATCTGGTACACCGGCTCGCCATCAACCCAGGTCGAGAGCACCGTCAGGTCGAGCAAGGCGCGCGCGGCAACGCGCAACGGGTCACCATCGAGCACCACGAAATCGGCGCGATAACCGGGCTTCAGGGTGCCAACGCTGTTCTCGGCGAAACCGGCCCAGGCGGCATCACGGGTGAAACCACGCAACGCTTCATCGGCCCTCAATCGCTGCTCGGGCAACCAACCGCCCGCTGGCTGGCCGTCGATATCCTGTCGGCTGACCGCAGCATACAGGCCAAGCCGCGGATCGACCGGTTCGACCGGAAAATCCGAACCCAGCGCCAGCGGTACGCCGGCATCGAGAAAGCGGCGCCAGGCATAGGCGCCGAACAACCGTGCCTTGCCAACGCGCGCCCCGGCCCACGGCATGTCGGAGGTGGCGTGGGTCGGTTGCATCGAGGCAATCAGCTTGAGCGTCTTGAACCGCGCGATATCGCCGGGCGCAACGATTTGCGCATGCTCGACACGCCAGCGGTGATCACCGCCCGCCGCATCGGCAAGCACCGCCTGATAGGCATCGAGCACGATCCGGTTGCCACGATCGCCGATCGCGTGGGTGGCCACCTGCAGCCCGCAGTCGCGCGCTTTCACCATCGCCGCCCGCAACGCCGCTGGGGCGGTCAGCAGCAGCCCGCGATTGTGCGGCTGATCGTCATAATCGGCCAGCAACGCCGCGCCACGGCTGCCCAGTGCGCCGTCTGCATACAGTTTGACGCCGGCCATGTCCAGCCGCCCGGAGGCATGGCGATACCGGCCCATCGCGCATAATGCGGCCAGCGCGGCGTTATCGCCATCGGCATAGGCGGTTACTCGCAACGTGAGTTTGCCGGCATCGGCAAAGCGCCGGTACAGGGCCAGATCAGCAAGCGACACGCCCATGTCGTGCACGCCGGTGAGGCCGTTGCGTGCGGCCACGGCGAGCGCCGATTGCAGCGCACGCGTGCGCAACGCATCGCTGGGCGGCGGCGCCACCGCATCAATCAGCGCCATGGCGCCATCGACGAACACGCCACTGGCCTTGCCATCGATCCGCTCGATGCGGCCGCCTTCGGGTTGCCAGTCGCCATCGAGGTTTTGGGCCAGCGCACGCAGCGCGGCGCTGTTGGCCCAACCGGCGTGGCCATCAACGCGCTCCAGCCACACCGGCCGATCCGGGAATGCCGCATCCAGATCGGCAGCGCTCGGAAACGCCTGTTCCGGCCAGCGGTTCTGATCCCAGCCACGGCCACGCAGCCAGTCGCCGGGCGGCAAATCGGCGGCGAATTGTTGCGCTCGGCGCAGCACGTCATCCTTGCTGTCGGCGCCGACCAGATCGACCCCGGTCAGCGCCATCGCCAGCCCCAGCAAATGCGCGTGCGCATCGATCAGGCCCGGCACCACGACGGCGTTAGCGGCGTCGATGCGCTGCGCTTCGGGATAGCGCAGCAGCAACGCCTGCGTCTCGCCCAGCGCCAGTATCCGGCCCGCGTCATCCCACGCCATCGCCGCTGCGGTCGGCTGCTGCGCGTTGAGGGTATGAATCTGCGCATTGCTCAGCACCGTGGTGGCGTGTGCGATCGGTGCGCAGGCGAGCACAAGACTGGCAAGTACGGCAAGCTTCATCACGATATCCTTGATCTGGGTTGACCCCAGCGTAGCGCAGCCAGCCTACGCGCGCCGCAACCAGTGCCGTGCAAACACATCCGCCGGTTCGGGACAGCCGAAATGAAACCCCTGGGCAAAATCGCAACCCAGTTGCAACAACGCTTCGGCTTGCTCAGGGTTTTCCACGCCCTCGGCGGTGGTGCGCAAACCCAGACTGCGCGACATCGCGACGATGGTGGCAACGATGGCGGCATCGTTGCGATCGGTGAGCATGTCGCTGACAAACGACATGTCGATCTTGATGTTGTCCACCGCGAAGCGCTTGAGATATACCAGCGAGGAATAGCCGGTACCGAAGTCATCGATCGCCAACGAGAATCCGGCGCCATGCAATTGATCCAGAATCGTGATCGCGGCCGCCGGGTCGGCCATCATGCTGCTTTCGGTGAGTTCCAATTCGAAACTGTTGGTGCGCAAACCCGCAGCATCAATGCATGCCAGCAGCTTGTCGACCATGTCGGGTAGATGCAATTGCAGGGTGGACAGGTTGACCGCGAGCGTCCCCGGCAAATACAACCCCTGCGCCTGCCATTGCGCCATCTGCCGGCACGCCTCGGCCATTACCCAATCGCCCAACGGGCCAATCAAGCCGCGCTCTTCGGCAATCGGAATGAACTGCGCCGGTGCCACGTCGCCGAACTCGTCGTCGTGCCAACGCAGCAGCGCTTCGGCACCGTGCAAACCCTCCGATGCCAGCGCCACCCTCGGCTGATAGTGCAATTGCAACTGGCCTTGCGTAATCGCCAGCTCCAGCCGGCGCGCCAAACCCAGCCGTTCCTGCAAGGCAGCACCCATCGCGGCCTGATAAAACCGGTAACCACCGGCGGTGGCTTTGGCACGATACATGGCGATATCGGCGTGCTTGATCAAATCACCGACGCTATCGCCATCGTCCGGATACAAGGCAATCCCGATGCTACCCGACAGATGGGTCACCTGATCGGATATCTGCATCGGCTCGCGCAGCGCACGCAGTATCCGTTCGGCAATCGTCGCCGCCGTTTCCTGGCTCGCGCCCTCGGCAATCAACACGAACTCGTCGCCGCCCAGGCGCGCCAGCGTCTCCTCTTTGCGCATCAGTCGCTGCAATCGACGCGCTACCTCGACCAGCGCCAGATCACCCACAGCATGACCCTGGCTGTCGTTGATTTCCTTGAAGCGATCCAGGTCGAGAAACAGCAGCGCGCCATTCAGGTGGTGGCGACGCGCGGCATCCAGGCTGTGATCGAGCCGATCGAGGAACAGCGCCCGATTGGGCAGGCCGGTCAGCGAATCATAGAACGCCAATTGCTCGATCCGCGCGGCCTGGAACTTCTGCTCGCTGATGTCGGCCATCACCCGGATCCGCTGGCTGATCGTGCCAGTGGCGTCGCGCACGGCAACCACCGACAACAACATCGGCCGGCTCTCACCGGCCCGGTGCCGGCACCAGAACTCACCCTGCCACCAATCCTCGCGGGCAACGGATTCTTCGATCCGCTGATAAAAGCTGGGGTCGTGGCGCCCAGATTCCAGCAACGCCGGGTTTTTGCCGACCACATCGGCGGCGGCATAACCGGTCAATTTCTCAAATGCCGGGTTGACCATCACGATGCGATCGTGTTGATCGCTGACCATGATCGCCTCGACCGTTTGCTCGAACACTACCGTGGCCAGC
>PFJA01000194.1 GCA_002782905.1 Lysobacterales bacterium CG_4_10_14_3_um_filter_64_11 | reverse complement strand
CGGTGTTCGGGCGCCAGCTCGGCACCTGGCTGGCGCATGCGCCGGCGGCGCCGGCAGCGCCCGGCGCGCCGCAAACGCTCGCCCTTGGCGCATCGCTGGATGGTCCTGGCCGGCAGTACCTGCGCGAGCTATTGTGGCAGCACCTCGGCCCGGTGCGCAGCGGCAGCGGCCTCGACAGCGCGCTGGCGGCGATCGCCAACACCCCGGCGCTCAACGCCAGCTGGCCCGGTGAACTCGCCCGCGCCCTGCTTGCCGCGGCACGGCAACGCCAGCACAGCATCGGCGCGCATTATCGTGCGGATGCTGCTGAGGGCCTCGCTAAGCGGGTTTGAACACTGCCGGCCCGGATACGCCGGAAACCGAAACAGGGCTGCAACGCCAAGCCACATGAGGGCCATGCGGCCCACCTGCCCGAGGCGCGCCCCTGCTCGTGCGCATCGCGAAAGCAACAATCGCGCTTGCAGGCCGGCCATTGCCATGCCGTGAGGGTTACCGCGTAACCCAAGCCACAGCACGGCCCCGGGTTTCGGCCGGCGGCCTCAACCCGGGCTACCACTCAGGCCTTGTCGAACCTTGCGGCCGCCGCGCGCCGTTGATAGTTCGCGGCACCACGACCGTTGCTGTTTGCCACAGCGCGATAGAGCACGTACGACGGTTTGCCCGATAGTCGATCACGGTAAACGCGCACAAACGCGCGTTGATCGCGATAGTCCGCAACACCGCGCTGCACGCGCGCCTGTATCCGCGAGCCATCGCCGAGGCGAGCCGTGGCGATGATGGTCGTCGTACCGAAAGCACCGGCAAGCCCACCCGACGACTCGATGACACCGGCGATTTCGCCCATTGGCCCAACCGGCAGATCGAGCTGCCAATAGAGGCAGAAGCTGCTGAACAGCAACATCGCGACAGCGGGCAATGCGCGGTTACGCAATGCCATCACGCTGACCGCACGTATCCATGCGCGACGAAACCCGTCACGTTCCATTCGCTTGATCATTCGTCGGTCAGTGTGCCGTGAGTTCGCATCGCAAAGGCCTGTCGTCTCGCGTTAAAAAACTCTGGCTGTACTGAATGTGCACGCAAGGTTGCAACGCGGC
>PFJA01000253.1:506-22943 GCA_002782905.1 Lysobacterales bacterium CG_4_10_14_3_um_filter_64_11 | reverse complement strand
CAACGCGCCTACGCGGGCTACGCCCGTCGGGCGTACCATTCACCACGCTTCGACCTCCCATCGCGGCCCGTGCCTACGCCTGTTACCGTGTAGGCTTCAGGTCATGCACCGGTCGAGGCCCGCATCATGAGCAATGCCAGCAAGAACAACGGCAACCTGTCGCGAAACGCCGATGACGAGCAACGCCATCTGGCGGTGCTGATTGATGCCGACAACGCACAGGCTGCGGTGATCGAGGGCTTGCTGGCGGAAGTGGCCAAGTTCGGGGTGGCCAGCGTCAAGCGCATCTATGGCGACTTCACCTCGCCGCAATTGACCCGCTGGAAGAAGGCGTTGCTCAAGCACTCGATCAGCCCGGTGCAGCAATTCGCCTACACCAGCGGCAAGAATGCCACCGACAGCATGCTGATTATCGACGCGATGGATCTGATGTACACGCGCCGCTTCGACGGTTTTTGTCTGGTATCCAGCGACAGCGATTTCACCCGCCTGGCGCAGCGGCTGCGCGAGGAGGGGCTGACGGTGTACGGGTTTGGCGAACGCAAGACCCCCGATCCGTTTGTGCAGGCCTGCGACAAGTTCATCTACACCGAGGTGCTGCGCGCCGAGACGCAAACGGCGGATAAATCGATGCCGACGACGAGCAAGGCGGCAAGCAAGCCGTCGGGCGCAGCCAAAGCCAGCGCCAAGGCGGTGGTGAAAGCCGCAACACCCAGCAAGACCACGACACCGGCGACTACCGAGCCTGCGACTGGTCCGCTGCCACCGCCACTGGCACTGATCCGGCAGGCGATCGAGGATGCGTCGGACGAGCTGGGTTGGGCAAACTTGGCGCCGGTCGGAGCGTATTTGAACAAGGTCCGCCCGGATTTTGATACCCGCTTGTACGGTTACCGCAAGCTCAGCGACCTGATCAAAAGCCAGCCCAGACACTTCGTGGTGGAGGAGCGTACGGTATCGGGCAGCAGCGGCAAGGCGCTGTTCGTGCGGGTAGCGGGCTAGCCACCGGTCAACGTATCGAGCCGTTCGCGCAGTTCTTCCAGCGCCTGTTCCAGCGCCTCGACGCGGGCTTCGAGTTCGCCGCGTCGGGGCGCGCTGGTGCTCGCGGCGGCTTGCGCATAGCGCTCCACATCGACCGGCCCGCACAGCAGATGCATGTAGCGATCCTCGCGCTGCCCGCCCAACCGACCGAGCCGGATCGCCAGCGCCGGGCTGCGCTGGGTCAGACGTTCCAGCGTTTGCTGCACATCGTCGCTGTCGCTGAATGGGGCCAGACGTTCGCTGCGCGCATGCAGCTCGGCGAGAGTCTGCGGGCCACGCAGCAGCAGCAGTGCCAGCAGCGCTTGTTGCTTCGCGGTGAGCGAGTACACCGCGGCGAAACGGTGTTCGTAACGCTGCGCGCGTGAACCATGGTTGGCGAGCACCAGGCGGCGATCCTCAAGCTCGCGCAGCGCATGGCCGACCGCGCCGGGTTCCAGCTCCAACACCGGGTCGCGGGCAGTCTTCTGATTGCAGGCCAGCACCAGCGCATTGGCAGTCAGTGGATAATTTTCCGGCGTCGTCGCCTGTTTCTCGATCAGGCAACCCAAGATGCGTGCTTCGATGGCGCTCAGGATGGGCAGTGCGTCGGTGGTGTGGGGCGTTGCGGGATCCATCGGTATCTCATCGGGTGCGGGGGGTACGGTACGCTGTCGTAGGATGGGTAGAGCGAAGCGAAACCCATAAATTCTCGGCAACTGCCCATGCCGACAGCATGGGTCGCTGACAAGGCTAGCCTCGAAGTATGCGCTTCAATGCGAGTAGCGAGAGACACGGGCTTGCGCTTGTTTGGCAGGTTCGCGCGCCGCGTAATAGTGGGGCCATGTAACTTGCCAGAAGCCCAATACCAGATGAGAAATGAGCCCTACCAGCAGCACCTCCATGGATGGAGCGCTGGCGGGATCGATTCGGTGCCACAACAGCCCAGACCAGTAGCCAACGCCGACCACGTAAACCAAGGCTGACATCCAACGTTGCGCCAGCGTAGGTGCGGCGCGCAAGTCCGTTGCGCATCGTCGACATTCGAAGGGCCACCGTGAATCATCTTTCCCGGGCCGGCACAACCAGTGCATGCGCGGTCCGCGCCAGTCAAAGCGATGACCACAGGCGGGGCAGGTACTCTTGATCATGGAGCGCGATCGTGGTTCATCGTTCGGTCATCGGGTTGTGGGCTGAGACCACAACATACCGATGCAGCCGCCATGCGAGCGGCGCGGCAAGCAGCAAGCCCAAGAGGGCTGCTGTCACGAGGCGTTGCGGCCATGGCCCGGAAGCGATGATATTGATGCCGAACAGTGTCATGGCGCTGCCCGTCAGCAGCAGGCCAGCCGCCAGCGACCGAAAATTGCTGCGCAGTTGCACGCCGCAGTACGGACAGTAGCTACGCGGCCATGCAAGTCCAAAGCGTCGCGGCGCTGCTTCAGCATCATCGCGGCGCAGCACACGCCATGGCAGGTCGTGTTGACACACCGGACACGCCCGAGAGTGCTTCATAGCCCCCCATGAAAGTCTAGCCATGGCGACAGGTTATCAAACCGGGATTGGGGACCCAAGCCTCAGCGAATCATCCGCTCGCTCACCAAGAATGTCATCACGCCCGGATCGGCGACGAAGGGACTGGTGGCAGCGTAGCGAACGTAAGGTATCGGCGCTGGTTGGACCGACGTTGTTGCAATGCCCACCCCACGGGGGCAATGTCCTGAACTTGACGCAACCCTCGCGCTGATGCGCCGCCCGTGAGCCGACCCACTTTTCGAAATGTCATCGCGATACCCTCGCATCCGCCATCGCGAGCGCCGAAGGCGCATGGCGATCCAGGCCGCGCACTCGCAAATGCCACCCATGCCACTGTCGTGAGCCGATTTGCTCATGGATTGCTTCGCTGCGCTTGCAATGGCCAGTGGGGAGGCTTGCGTTGACAGAATTGGGGGGGGCTAGGATATGCTCGCGCGTATGTCCGCGCAGCTTGGAGGACGCAGGAATGGATCACTCATCAGCATGGGGTCTACGGATTGCGGCGGTTTGCGCACTGGCATTCGCCAGTGCTGCGGTTGCGGGTAGTTGCAATGTCACCTGTGACGATGGCTCGTCGTGCTCGATTTCCGAGGGGAAATTCAAGAAAATCGAGCGCGCGGATTCGGGGTCGGGTCCGCTGACGGAACTCGCCTACACCTCGATATCGAGGCCAAGCGAGCACAGTCGTATCGAAATCAGGCTCGACCTGGTCGATGAGGCCGAGTCGATCCGGCAGCGTTGGCCGCAGCACAACGTCACCCCGGAAATGTCGCGGGCGTTTGTCGGGCTTGAGCAGGCGCTGGCGCAAGGCGATTCCTCGTCATTGCGCGCCGCCTTGACGGCGGTGCAAGACGCGGCGAAGCGATCTGGAGACCCAACGCTCGAGCGAGAGTTCGGTACCTTGGGAGTCAACTGCGATTGTGGCGGCGTTGGACAGCAGGCCAGCTGCAGGTTCACCTTCTGAGATGACCGCGGTGGGCGCCAGCCATACGGCTGGCGCCCACCGCGGCGCCTCACCGAATCATCCGCTCGCTCACCAAGGATGTGACCACGCCGGGGTCGGCGAGGGTGGAGGTGTCGCCGAGTTGGTCGGGGGCGTTTTCGGCGATCTTGCGCAGGATGCGGCGCATGATCTTGCCCGAGCGGGTCTTGGGCAGACCCGGCGCCCACTGCAGGTGATCGGGGGTGGCGATCGGGCCGATTTCCTTGCGCACCCAGGCCACCAGTTCCTTGCGCAGTTCGTCGCTGGGGGTTTCGCCGGCATTGAGCGTGACGTAGGCGTAGATGCCCTGCCCCTTGATGTCGTGCGGGCAGCCAACCACCGCCGCTTCGGCCACTTTCGCGTGCGCCACCAGCGCGCTTTCCACTTCGGCGGTGCCGATGCGGTGGCCGGAGACGTTGATCACGTCGTCAACGCGCCCGGTGATCCAGTAATAACCATCGCCGTCGCGGCGGCAGCCATCGCCGGTGAAATACATGCCCGGGTAGGTGCGGAAGTAGGTGTCGATGAAGCGCTGGTGATCGCCGTACACCGTGCGCATCTGCCCGGGCCAGGAATCGAGCAGCACCAGATTGCCTTCGGCCGCGCCTTCCAGAATGACGCCGTTGGCATCGACCAGCGCCGGTTGCACGCCATAAAACGGCACGGTCGCTGAACCGGGTTTTTGCGGTATCGCGGCGGGCAGCGGCGAAATCAGGATGCCGCCGGTTTCGGTCTGCCACCAGGTATCGACGATGGGGCAACGCGACTCGCCCACCACGTCGTGATACCAGCGCCAGGCCTCCGGGTTGATTGGCTCGCCAACCGTGCCGAGCAGGCGAATGGACTTGCGCGAGGTCGCCTTCACCGGCGCATCGCCTTCGCGCATCAGCGCGCGGATGGCCGTCGGTGCGGTGTAGAAAATGCTGACCTTGTGCTTGTCCACCACCTGCCAGAACCGCGAAAAATCCGGGTAATTGGGCACGCCTTCGAACATCAGCGAGGTGGCGCCATTGGCCAGTGGCCCGTACACGATGTAGCTGTGGCCAGTCACCCAGCCGACATCGGCGGTACACCAGAACACGTCGTTCTCCTTGAGGTCGAACACGCACTCGTGGGTGTAGCTGGCATACACCAGATAGCCGCCGGTGGTGTGCAGCACGCCCTTGGGCTTGCCGGTCGAACCGGAGGTGTAGAGGATGAACAGCGGGTCTTCCGCGTTCATGCGTTCGGGTTCGCAGGTGATTGGCTGGCTGTCGACGACCGCGTCGTACCAACGATCGCGCGGCATCTGCATGGCCACCGCGCCACCGCTGTGGCGCACCACCAGAACGCTCTCCACGCACTGCGTGCCAGGGCGCTTGAGTGCTTCATCGACGTTCGCTTTCAGCGGTACGTGTTTGCCACCGCGTGTCCCTTCATCAGCGGTAATCACAAGCCTGGTTTCGCAATCGGCAATGCGGCCGGCCAGCGCGTCGGGAGAAAACCCGCCAAACACCACCGAATGCACTGCGCCCACGCGTGCACAGGCCAGCATCGCAATCGCCGACTCGGGAATCATCGGCAGGTAGATGGTGACACGGTCGCCTTTGCCGATACCGAGATTGCGCAGCGCGTTGGCCAGTTGGCACACCTTGGCGTGCAGCTCGCGATAACTGATGCGCAGGGACTTGTTCGGGTCATCGGATTCCCAGATCAGCGCCGTCTTGTCGCCACGGCGGGCAAGCTGGCGATCCAGGCAGTTGACCGAAACATTGAGCTCGCCGTCGGCGAACCAGCGGATGTGGAAATCATCGAGCTTGAACGACACATCGCGCACCATGGTGGGTTTTCGCATCCAGTCCAGACGCTCGGCCACCTTGCCCCAGAACGCATCGGGATCGTTCACCGATGCCGCGTAGTCGCGGTGATAGTCGTCGGCTTTGATCGTCGCTTGCATGACGAAGTTATCCGCTGCGGGATAGATCGACTGGCTCATGAGTTACTCCTCCTCGGCCTCGCGGCACAAAATCCAGTGGCTATTGTTGCCGGCATCGCGGCAAACCGCATTAGACCATGGTCTATAAAAGCGTTGATTACGACCAAAGGTGAATAGCCCTGCTCGGCGGGCCTGCCCACACTCGGCCCGAATCGTCGACCGGTTCGACGGTCGTTCTCATGGGAGGGGAAACGGATGAGCACACGAGAAACACATCGCCACCGGCGCGGTGCACTGACGCTGGCGATCCTCATCGCGTTGCCAGCCACGGCGCTGGCACAAAGCGACAAGGAGCGCGAGCTCGAGGCGCGGGTTGCGCAACTGGAACAGATGGTGCAGCAGTTGCTGCACAACCAGCAGATCGGGCAGGCCGCAAGCGAGCAACAGATTACCCAGCAAGTGTCCGAGCAGGTGGCCGCCAAGGTGGCCGAAGTGGTCGCCAATCCGGGTGCAATTCAACGCAATCGCATCACCCTGAAGGCGAATCCCAATACCGACTTCAGCTATGGCGGTTTCATCAAGTTCGACACCCTGCTGACCGACACCAGCGACGGCCAGATTGCGGAAAACTCGGCGGGACGCTTGTTCTTCGTGCCGGGTACCATTCCGGTGGGCAGCAGCGAGGTCAACACCAAGCCGAGTCTGGACGTTCACTCGCAATTCTCGCGCTTCTGGCTGGGCACCGACACCACGCTTGAAACCGGCGACAAGATCCGCAGCTACTTCGAGGCCGATCTGTTTGGCTCCGCACTGGGCAACGAGAACAACACCAACACCTTTGGCCTGAGCATTCGTCATGCCTATGTGGCGTGGAACAAGTGGCTGGCCGGCCAGACCTGGTCGAACTTCCAGGACACCGCCGCGCTGCCCGACACGGTGGACTTTCTCGGTGTTTCCGCCGGCACCGTGTTCGTACGGCAAAGCCAGTTGCGCTACACCAATGGTGCGTTCTCGGTATCGCTGGAAAACCCGCGCACGGTAGCCACACCATTCGGCACCAGTGGCCGGATCAGCTCCAACAGCGGACAACTGCCGGACATGACCGCACGTTATGTCTACAAGGCCGATTGGGGCCATCTGTCGTTTGCCGGCCTGCTGCGGCAACTGGCGGTTGAAGAACCGGCAACCGGGATCGATGACCGCACCTTTGGCGGCGGCGTCAGCTTCTCGGGCCGCTACAACATCGGCAGCAACGACGACCTGCGCTTCATGGCGAACTACGGCGAGGGCATCAGTCGCTACATCGGCTTCTCGATCAACTCCGATGTCAATGTCGATGCAGCCGGCAAGCTCGACACGATCGGCCTGTTTTCAGGATACGCCGCGTGGCATCACATGTTCAGCAAGAGTCTGCGCGGCAATTTGTATGGCGCCTACGCACGCTTCGACAACGACACCACGTTGTCCAGCGCCACCGTCACCGAAAGCGTCAGCAGCGTACATGCCAACCTGATCTGGACGGTGTTGCCGATGCTAGATGTCGGTGCCGAGGCCATGTGGGCGACCCGCGAAATCGAAACCGGCAACAACGGTGACCTGACCCGACTGCAGTTCCACGTCAAATACTCGTTCTGAGGAGAGTCGTCATGCCCATGCTTCCGCGCGCGGCCGAATACTGGCGTGCCAATCTCAAACTGATGGCGGGCTTGCTCGCGATCTGGTTCGTCGTTTCGTTCGGTGCCGGCATCCTGTTCGCCGACACCCTCAATTCGATTCGATTCTTCGGGTTCAAACTGGGATTCTTCTTTGCCCAGCAGGGCTCCATCTACGTGTTCGTCGCGTTGATCTTCTATTACGCGTGGCGGATGAACCGTCTCGAGCGCGAGCTCGACGTACACGAGGACTGAACCATGTCTGTTCAAGGTTGGACTTATCTCATCGTTGGCCTGTCGTTTTCGCTCTATATCGGCATCGCCGTGTGGGCGCGTGTGTCGAGCACCAAGGAGTTTTACGTTGCCGGTGGCGGCGTGCACCCGATCGCCAATGGCATGGCCACCGCCGCCGACTGGATGAGCGCCGCATCGTTCATCTCGATGGCCGGCCTGATTTCGTTCATGGGTTACGACGGTGCCGTGTATCTGATGGGCTGGACCGGAGGCTACGTGTTGCTGGCACTGTTGCTGGCCCCCTATCTGCGCAAGTTTGGCAAGTTCACCGTGCCTGATTTCATTGGTGATCGCTACTACTCCGACAGCGCACGTCTGGTGGCGGTGGTCTGTGCGATCTTCGTGTCGTTCACCTACGTGGCCGGGCAAATGCGTGGCGTCGGCATCGTGTTCAGCCGCTTCCTGGAGGTGGACATCACTACCGGCGTGATCATTGGCATGGCACTGGTGTTCTTCTACGCGGTGCTTGGCGGCATGAAAGGCATCACCTACACCCAGGTGGCACAGTACTGCGTGCTGATTTTTGCCTATATGGTGCCGGCCATCTTCATCTCGATCATGCTGACCGGCCACGCCGTGCCACAGTTCGGGTTCGGCGGCTCGCTCAGCGATGGATCGGGCTATCTGCTCGACAAGCTCGATGGATTGAACACCGCGCTGGGGTTTGATGCCTATACCAGTGGCAGCAAATCAACCGCGGACGTATTTGCGATCACGCTGGCGTTGATGGTGGGTACCGCCGGTCTGCCGCATGTGATTGTGCGCTTCTTCACGGTGCCCAAAGTCCGTGACGCGCGCAAATCCGCAGGCTGGGCGCTGCTGTTCATCGCGATCCTGTACACCACCGCCCCGGCAGTGGCGAGCTTTGCGCGCGTCAACATGATCAGCACCATCAACGGCGTTGAGGGCCAGGGAACACTGCGCGCCGAAGCGCCGGGCTGGATCAGCAACTGGGAAAAGACCGGTCTGATCAAGTGGGAAGACAAGAACGGCGATGGCCGAATGTTCTACGCCAAGGATGATCGCAATGAAATGACGATCGATCGCGACATCATGGTGCTGGCCAACCCGGAAATCGCCAAGCTGCCGAACTGGGTGATCGGGTTGATCGCAGCCGGCGGTCTGGCCGCCGCATTGAGCACCGCGGCGGGCTTGTTGCTGGTCATCTCGGCATCGATCTCGCACGATCTGCTCAAGAAAGTGGTGATGCCCAACATCACCGAGCGGCAGGAGTTGCTGTATGCACGACTTGCCGCAGGCGTGGCGGTGTGTATTGCCGGTTTGTTGGGAATCTATCCCCCGGGCTTCGTTGCGCAGGTGGTGGCATTTGCGTTTGGCCTGGCCGCGGCCTCGTTTTTCCCGGTCATCGTGCTGGGCATTTTCAACAAGCGCACCAACACCGCTGGCGCCATCGCCGGTATGGCGGCAGGTTTGGTGTTCACCGCCGGCTACATTATCTACTTCAAGTTCATGGCGCCGGAATTGAACGTGCCGGCCAACTGGTGGTTCGGCATTTCACCCGAGGGCATTGGCTCGGTGGGCATGCTGATCAACTTTGTACTCGCCTGGACGGTATCGCGTGTTACCGCGCCGCCACCGGAGCACATCCAGCACCTCGTGGAGAACATCCGGGTGCCGCGTGGCGCCGGATCGGCTGTGCACATCGCGCAACACTGAGCAACCCGGGCGGTTGCCGGCCGGCACGGACGCCGGCCTTGGCCACCACTCGATCCCCTTGGGGCGCCGCGTTGACCGGGCGCCCGGTTTTTTGCCGCTCAACGTGGTGGCGCGGTGAGTTCGGTGAGATCGAGAAACCCGTCGCCATCGATATCCTGGCGATGAAAGGCGGCGGCCAGGTGGCGATGGTGCTGCGCCAGCGTCAATGCACGCCGGCCGGGGCGTGGCCATTCGTGCGCGTCGATGCGGCCATCGCGGTTTCGATCCATCTGCGCAAAGCCGCGCGCGAGATAGGCCTGGTATTCGGCCAACGACACGCGGCGATCGCTGTCGGTATCGTATCGGGCCAGGTATTCGGCGGGGCCCGGCGGGTTGGCCGACGCCAACGCGGTAAAGCCGAGCAATAAAAAGGGCTGGAAGAAACCCGGCAGCCAGCAGGTTCCTCCGCACCCTTTGCGGACTGCACCGATCACGCCGATGTTGGCACCAGGGCATACCCTTTCAGGCGTTCGGAAAACCGTGCCAATGCCTCATTGCCACTGGCCTCGGCCTCCCGACACCATAGCCGCAGCGACTCCAGCATGGCCTCGGAGTTTTGCCCGCTGCGTTCATACACCGCGCGCAGGCGCTGCCGGTATTCGTAAACCGTGGCCAGATTGGGCCGTTGCGCGATGAACTCCCGCAAGCGGTTGCTGGCGTCTTCGTCCAGCCAGCGGCCACCATTCACCAACGCCTTGCGCATCCGCCGTGGCAGCCCGCGCAGGCTGTCGCCGGCCTGCTGCGCTTCGGCGCGCATGGTCGGCATGATCACGCCACGGAAGTAGTCGCTCATCACCTGAAAGCGATGCACCAGCACCGCGCGCACGGTATCGGTGTCGGGCAGAGCGATATTCGGACGGATGTCCAGTTGCGGCGCTACCCGCCGCACCGTGGCCAGGCCCACTGCCTGCAAGCCGCGAATCACGACCCAGCCGATATCGAACTCGAACCGGCGCAATGCAAAACGCGAAGAGCTCGGAAAGGCATGATGGTTGTTGTGCAATTCCTCACCACCGATGAAGAAGGCCCACGGCGTGAGGTTGGTGGAGGTGTCGTCGGTTTCAAAGTTGCGATAGCCCCACCAGTGACCCAGGCCATTGACCACACCGGCGGCCCAAAACGGAATCCACAGCATATGCAACGCCCAAACCGCGACGCCCAGCACGCCAAACAGGGCGACATCGATCACCAGCATCAGCACCGGGCCGAAGGTGGCATACGGGGTGTACAGATGACGCTCGATCCAGTCGTCCGGGCAGCCCTTGCCGTATTTTTCGATCGACCCACGGTCGGCGCGTGCCGCGCGGTACAACTCCACGCCACTGCCCATGACGGTACCAATGCCGAGCACCTGTGGGCTGTGCGGATCTTCGGCGGTTTCGCATTTGGCGTGGTGCTTGCGATGAATGGCGGCCCACTCGCGGGTGATCATCGAGGTGGTCAGCCACGTCCAAAAGCGGAACAAATGCGCAATGATGGGATGAAAATCGACCCCACGATGTGCCTGGCTGCGGTGCAAATACAGCGTCACGGCAAAGATGGTGAGCTGGGTTGCCAGCAGGAAATAAACGGCGATGGCACCAAGCCCCCAGCCGGTGAGGCCGGATTGCAGCCAGTTGTATAACGATACAGACATGAGCATTCTCGGTGCGGGAAAATTATGGCAATGATGCGCGCAGGGGCGGGTGGCGTCATCCGTCATCGTGATATGGAGGCGGTGCGGGGATGATCAAGGGCAGCGTATCGGGCCGAAACGCTACAAACTCGAATGCCGCTCGCAAAAGCGGTATCCCGCAAAACGGCCGGGGCGTGACCGTGGGCAGCCGTGCGCTGCGCGTCTGCTCGTGCATTTCGTCCCGCCACCCTATGCGTGGTAGCCCGCGTTGAGGCCACGCCGAAACCCGGGGCCGAAGGCCGGCGAAACCCGGGGTGCCGCGTAGTCCCGGGTTACGGCCCGTTGGGCCTAAACCCGGGCTACACCAACGTCGCACCACCATGTAGCCCGGGGTGCCGCGTAGTCCCGGGTTACGGCCCGTTGGGCCTAAACCCGGGCTACACCAACGTCGCACCACCATGTAGCCCGGGGTGCCGCGTAGGCCCGGGTTGCGGCCCGTTGGGCCTAAACCCGGCTACACCAACGTCGCACCACCATGTAGCCCGGGGTGCCGCGTAGCCCCGGGTTGCGGCCCGTTGGGCCTAAACCCGGGCTACACCAACGTCGCACCACCATGTAGCCCGGGGTGCCGCGTAGCGCGTAACCCGGGGCGCGTTGCGCCGGCGAAACCCGGGGCGTGTTGCGCCGGTACAGCCGATATCCAATTATTGATGTTCTTGGCGCTTTCCTTTGCGCATTTTTCGTCCTTTGCGAACGGGAAGCTTTTCCGGTGATCCCGTGATCCCGTGATCCCGCGCTATCCTGTGCACCCATCGCGAGAGCGCGTCATGCCCGAACTCCCCGAAGTCGAAACGACGCGTGCCGGGCTCGCCCCGCATTTGCTTGGGCAACGCATCACCGCGGTGGTTTTGCGTCGGCCCGATCTGCGCTGGCCGATCCCTGCGGAGCTGCCAACACTATTGACCGGCGAGCGCATCACGGCGGTACGTCGACGCGCCAAATATCTGCTGATTGATGTCGCCGCCGGCAGCGCGCTGTGGCACCTTGGCATGTCCGGGTCCTTGCGCGTGTTGGCCGGCGATACCCCCGTGCGGGCGCACGACCACGTCGATGTCGCGCTCGGTTCCGGGCAGGTATTGCGTTTCAACGACCCGCGTCGGTTTGGCTGTTTGCTGTGGCAGGCGTGCGGCCACGTGCATCCATTATTGAGCGCGCTGGGCCCGGAGCCATTGTCGGATGCGTTCGATGGCGACTACCTGTGGCAACGCAGCCGCGGGCGCAATACCGCCATCAAGACGTTGTTGATGGATCAGGGCGTGGTGGTGGGTGTCGGCAACATCTACGCGGCGGAAAGCCTGTTTCGCGCTGGCATCGATCCGCGCCGCGCTGCCGGACGCGTTTCGTTGGCGCGCTATCGGCGCCTGGCCGATGCCGTGCGCACGATATTGCGCCATGCCATCCGACGTGGTGGCACCACGTTGCGCGATTTCATCTCACCCGATGGTGCGCCGGGTTACTTTGAACAGGAATTGTTGGTCTATGGCCGCGCCGGGTTGCCGTGCCGAGTGTGTGCAACGCGGCTGCGTGGCATGGTGATGGCTGCGCGCGCGACGGTTTGGTGTCCGCATTGCCAGCACTGAGCAAAACGCCCGGCACCGGTGCTGCTGCGATTGCTTGCATTGTGGCCTATAGTTTGCGCTCTGCCCCCGCGAGCCTTGACAATGAACGACGCTGCCGACATCACCCTGTGGTTGGCCGCTGCACGCGACGGCGACACCGGCGCACTCGACCGGGTGCTGTCAGTGCTGTACCGCGAATTGCGGCAAATGGCGCGCCGCCAGTTGGGTGCCAATCAGGGAGCCACGCTCAATGCCACAGCGTTGGTGCATGAGGCCTACCTGCGTATCAGTGGCCGCACCGAAGCCCAGTTCGAGGATCGTGCCCACTTCTTCGCCTATGCCGCTTCCGCGATGCGCTCCGTGGTGGTCGATCACGCGCGGCAGCGGCTGACGCAAAAGCGCGGCGGCGATTTGCAGCGCGTCACTGACCTGCCGATCGATCTTGCCGGGACGGTGCCACAAGATGGCGAGTTGATCGCGCTGGACGAAGCGCTGACGCGGCTGGGCGGCGTTGACCCGCGCCTGGCGCAGGTGGTTGAACTGCGTTATTTCGCCGGTCTGTCCGAGATCGAAGTGGCCGCTGTGCAGGAGCGTTCCGAGCGCAGCGTTCGCCGCGATTGGCAAAAGGCGCGGATGTTTCTTCTGGCATCGCTGAAAAGCGACTGAATGCGGGCGAAGCCGCCACCATGATTCAGCACGACTGGCCCCGCGTATCGGCCCTGCTCGACGAGATCCTTGATCTGGACGATGCCGCGCGATGTCAAAAGCTTGCTGCACTCAGCGATAGCGAGCCGGCGCTTGCCGGCCATTTGCGCGAGTTGCTCGATCTGGAGGCCCACCAGCCGGAGTTTCTCGCTGAGCCGGTGGTCGACCACTTGCTGGGCGGCCCGAAAGCCGGCGATCACATTGGCCCCTACACGCTGGAACGCTGTCTGGGTGAAGGCGGTATGGGCCAGGTATGGCTGGCGCATCGCAGCGATGGCTTGTTCGAGCGTCGACTGGCGCTCAAATTGTTGCGCCCGGGTTTCGCCAGCAGTGCCTTGCAGACCCGGTTTGCCATGGAACGACGCATTCTGGCGCGATTGGTACACCCCAATATCGCGCGCTTGCTCGATGCTGGCGTCACCGCCGATGGCCGGCCGTTCTTGGTGTTGGAGTACATCAACGGTACCCCGATCAATAGCTATGCCGATGAACAGGCGCTGGATATCGAGCAGCGAATTACCCTGTTCTTGCAGGTCTGTGATGCGGTAAGCCACGCGCACAGCAACCTGATCGTGCACCGCGACCTCAAGCCGAGCAACATTCTGGTGACGCCGGCAGGCCAGGTGCGGTTGCTCGACTTCGGCATTGCCAAGCTGCTCGATGATCCCGGCGAGAACGATCAAAGCCTGACCCGAACCGGCATGCAGGCGTTTTCCTTGCACTATGCGGCACCCGAGCAATTGCGGGGCGAATCGATCACCACCATGACCGATGTCTACGCCTTGGGCATGGTGTTGTACGAGTTGACGGTGGGCGAAATGCCGTACCACCTGGAAACCGCAACCGACCTGCAGTGGCAAGTGGCGATATTGCAGCGTGAACCGATTCGGCCGTCGCTGGCGGCGCGAACCAGCCGCTTGCCCGATGCGCAGCAACGGGCAAGCGCCTTGGCTGGTGATCTGGAGCGGATCATTCTCAAGGCGCTGCACAAGGCGCCGGTCGACCGCTATGGGTCGGCCGACGCGCTGGCCGATGATTTGCGCAGCTACCTGGGGGGTTGGCCGGTCAGCGCACGTGCGCCCAGCCTGGCCTATCGCACCAGCAAATACGTGCAGCGACACATCACCGGCGTTGCGGTAACCGCGTTGGTGCTGCTGTCGGTTGCCTTGGCCGTCGGCGGCATCGTCTGGCAATCGCGTGAAGCGGTGCATGAGGCCTCGCGGGCGCAGGTGGTCAAACAGTTTGTGCTCGCCCTGTTTGAGGGCTCCGGTGCCGACAGTGACGAAGCACGCCGCCTGCTGGAGGCTGGCGTTGCCCGCGCCGAGCGCGCACTGAGCGATCAACCCGAAGCGCGCGCCGACCTGTTGGGCATGGTAGCGCGACTCCATAATAGCCTCGGTGACTACGACGCCACGCTGGCGGCGCTGGACCGCCAGCAGCGCGCATTTGTCGAACTGGGCACCGTGCCCGGCTATCTGGATTGGCCGGCCAGCGTCGAGCGCGCGCGGGCATTGCACGGCCTGGGTGATGATGCTGCGTGCATCAGCGCACTGGCGCAAAAGGCGGCATTGGTAAAAGCCATGACCCGCGACGAACCCGGCACCGCATCGGCATTGCTCACCGAATTGGGCCATTGCCAGTTCGCCAGCTTCGCTTTTGACGACGCCAGGGTCTCGTTTGAACAGGCCAAGGTGCTGCGCGAGCGGATGGGAGAACCGATCAGCGCGGTCGCCAGTGCCATCGATATCGCGCAGGTGGCAATCGAACGGGACACGCCCGAACGCGTCCGCGAACTGCTGCAAAGCGCGCACGCCAGCCTGTACCGTCAAGGCTATGAGCAGGGTGCGGTGAGGATTGAACTGTTACAAAGCATGGCCGCTGCGTATCAGGCCGATGGTCAGCTCGCTCGTGCGCTGGCCAATGTGCGCGATGCCCTCAGTGCGGCGTTGATCCAACTGCCACCCAGCCACCCACAGGCATTGGCGGTGCAGCGGCAATTGGGCGCGATTTTGATCGAGCGCGGCGACTTGTCCGCGGCCGCCACAGTGCTTTCGCTATTCGACGCGCAGAGTACGGCGCGCCTTGGCGAACGACAACCCGCGACGCTTGCCAGTCATCTGGTCATCGCCAACCTGGCGCTGGCGCGTGGCGATTTCGAGCGAGCACTCGCCCAATTCAATGCCCTGCGAGCAAACCGTACCTCGGGCCGATCGCCGCTGACGATGGCCGAAGTGGAATTGGGCACGGCGCGTGCTGCCTACGCGATGGCCGAGCTGAACCTGGCCAACGAGCATCTGGAGGCCGCCCTGCATTGGTTGCGCCCCCTGCCCGGACGCAGCGCACAGATGCTTTGCATCCGAGTGTTGCGGCAACGCGCCGAGCAGCAGCATGCGCAGGGCGAGGATGGCGAAGCCATGACCAGCCTCGCCGAGGCGCAGCTCATTGCCGAACGTTGGTTGCGTCCTGAGCACCCGCTGGCACTAACGCTCGCTTTGGATGCGATGAGTATGCAGGTTGATGCCCACAGCAACCGTGTGGATATCGGCAAACTCCGCGCGCTGCGCAATCGCATCGCGGCGCACGGCGATGATGCGCGGATGCTGGCATGGCAGGCTGCGGCGGTGCAGGCGCAACTAAGCTGCGATGCCGGTGATATCGCCGCCGGCAGTGCCGAACTCGAAACCTTGCGCACCGAACTCGGCGCAGCTCAGGTACCCGCGCATGTGCGCAACATGCTGCTGGCGCGCGCCGCGCGTTGCGCGCCCGCGGCATGACAGCGCCAGCCCGCTGACCCCGGTTGATCGCGATCAAGGCACTGTGCCCGGCGACGACGCACGATGGCCGCTTCGCACACACGACGAGCGCAATTAGCCGTGGCTGAACCGACCATGCTCGAACCCATCATTGCCTGGCAGTGCCTCGGCTGCGGCAAACTCGATGCCCCGCAGCCGTGCATCGGCGTGTGCGAGGACCGCAAGGTCGAGCTGCTGCCCGCGCAGCAGTATCGTGATGCAATCGCACAATGTGATCAGGCCCGGCATGCGCTGGCGCAGTGGCATAATCTTGCGCACAGGCTACTGCAAACCACCCCGCACGATGACGCCTGGCAGGAATCCTACCGCGTGTTTCAGGCACAGATGGCGGCACTGCTCCGGCAGCAGGATGGCTCGTGATCACGTGAAAACGCATCGTACGCAAGCCCGGAATTACCAATTCACCTGGACTTCAAATGGCTTATGACGCGTACGCACTGATCCTGTTCATGCTCGCGCTGGGCATGGCGTTCAGGCGGCTTGGCATGTTCGACGCGAACGCCGCCGAAGTACTCAACGCGGTGGTGCTTTACGTCTGTCTGCCCGCTGCTGTGTTGCGCTACGCACCGACACTGGAACTCCAGCCGGCGTTGTTGGCGATCATCGCAGTACCGTGGTTGCTGCTGCTGGCCAGCCTCGCGCTGGTAACGCTCACCACGCGCTGGCTGCACCTGGCCCGCGACCAGCATGCCGTGCTGCTGCTTACCGTGGTGCTCGGCAATACGTCGTTTTTGGGGTACCCGTTGGTTCGCGCGCTGCTCGGCGAGGCCGCCCTGCCGTACGCGGTGGTGTACGACCAGTTTGGCGTATTCATGTTGCTGTCAACATTCGGGCTATATGTTCTTGCCCGCTACGGCGGCGAGCGCAAGCCCACCGCGCGCGACATTGGCTTGCGGATGCTGCGCTTTCCGCCGTTCCTGGCGCTGCTGTTTGCACTCACCCTGATGCCGGTCGATCCGCCCAGCTTCATTGCCAATGGCCTGGCGCGTCTGGCCGATGCCTTGCTGCCGCTGGTGATGCTGGCGATCGGCATTGCCATTGAGCTGCGCTTGCCGGCGAAAATCCGCAAGCCGCTGGCTGCGGGCTTGGCGCTCAAGCTGGTGCTAATGCCGGCGTTGGCATTGGGGTTGATCCCAATGCTGGGGTTGCATGGCCTGATGGCCAAGGCAACCTTGCTGGAAGCGGCAATGCCACCGATGATTACCGCCGCAGCGCTGGCGATATCGCATCGATTGGCGCCGGCACTTGCCGCTGCCATGGTGGCTTACGGTATTGTCTTGAGCTTGTTCAGCCTGCCGTTATGGGGGTGGTTGGCGCAACGTATTTACTGAGAGGGGTATCGCATCATGTCATTGCATCGCGTTTTCACGTTGTCTGTGCTGCTCGCCGGCACGCTGCTGGCGTCGCCCGCTACCGCGCAAACCAGCGATGCGCAGTACACTCAACTGTTGCAGGAAGCCGGCAGCAAAGCGGAGGATGGGCGTGAGGCGCTGGCCATGCTGACCGCGTTGCTGTCGCGCAAGGATGCCAGCGATACCGCCGTGGACGCGCTGCGCGAGCTGGTTTTGGCGACGACCCCGGAAGATGCCGTGTTGTTGCGCTATACCCTAAGCAATGACGGCGAACTGGTGCGTGACACCGATCGTGCCGGCAAGCTGCGCGACGCACTGGCGAAGCAGGACCCGGGCAACGCCAACAACGATCTGGCGGCATTGTCGCTGACACCTGCCGATGGCGGCGGTGGTGACGTCGATGCGCGCTTGCAGGCGATGGCAGCGGCCAGTCATTACGCATCGGATTTTTCCGCCATCGTGCAGGCGGCGCACCGCGCCTTGTCGCGGGTGACCTGGCCCGAAGATGTCACCGCACAGGCGCAAAAGGACTCAGGTACCAGCCCGGCCATGGTGGTGGCGGTGTCGATTGCCGCCGCCATTGGCGCACCGGATTTTTCGCGCTTGGTCACCGCCTGCGATCACCAAAAGTTCGCGTCACGTGTCGATACCTGTCGCAGCATTGCCCGACGCATGCTGGCCGATGCCAGCACCATGGTCGATCAGATGGTTGCCGCCGCGCTACTCAACGCCGCAGCCAGTGATGCCGCCAGCACGGCCGAGGCCACCGCGGTGCAGCGGCGGGTGCAATGGCAGAGCGAACAGGCCAACCGCCTGATCGCAGCGCCGCCCGGCAGCGATGCCAGCCCGGCGCGAGTGCGTTACAGCCGCAGCGTGCTGGAGCGCGGCGAACTCAGCGCCCTGCACGAGCTGTTTGCCGACAGCAAGGTGGCGCTGGAGCCGCCGACCGACTGGCAACCGGCAGCGGCGCAGAACGCCGATCGGTAGCCTCGATGTTGACAACGGTGGTGCCCGGCCGCAGCATCGACAGCAACCCATCGCACAGGGGCCCTCGCCATGATTCTGGTTCGCTTGTTGTTCGTCAGCATGTTGTTTGCCGGGTTGGCCAAGGCGCAGGACGAAGCGCTCGTTGATCCTGATGCGGCCAGCGATGCCGAGCAGACGCAGGCGTATCGCGCGTTGTTGCACGATGCTGCACGCCAGGTGAGCAGTGGCCGCGAAGCGTGGCTGCTGGCCAAGGCGCTGAGTTTTCCGCAGGCGCAGGCGACAGCACAGGATAGCGCGTTGATTGCCGCGCTACGCGAACGCGCCGCCAGCACGCGCGACAGCGATCCGCTGCTGCTGCGATTGACGATCGGCGACACCGGAAAACACGGCAGCGCGCCCGAACCGGCGGATGCCCTGCATGCGCAACTCGAAGCGCTCGACCCGGGCAATGCCTTCAATACCCTCGCGGTGATGAGCCTTGCACCCAAGGATTACGCCGACCCGATCTACGATCAGCGTGTGCAGGAGATGGCCGCGGCCAGTCATTACACCAGCGATTTCCTGACGATGACGCGGGCAAGCTATGGTGCTCTGGCCCGGGCTCGCGGTCTGGCCGCGCTGCCTAGTGAATCGGATTTCACCACTCGGCCTTCCGACACGGCAGTGGCAAGCGTCACGGCTGTGTCCATAGCCGCAGCATGGTCCTTGCCGGGCTACCAACATCTGATCAAAGCATGCGATATCAGCCTTTTTCCGGCGCGTGCCGATTCGTGCCGACGCATTGCTGAGATCATGTTCAACGATGCCGATACCTTGATGGATCGGATGATTGCGGTTTCACTGCTGGAGCGCACGGCAACCGACCCAGCGGATCGCGTACACGTGCAATCGCTACAGCAGAATGCTGACTGGCAACTGGCGGCGTTTCAGGAAATTTCAATATCGCGGCCGCAAGCGGCGATGATGATAAGCGCTGAGGAGTTCCGTTACTTTGCCACGATGTTGCGCCGTGATGAAATTGTCGCAATGCACGGCCTTCTTGCCGCCCATGCGGTGCCGTTGCAACCGCCCGCCGGCTGGAAGAAGAGCGAATAATCGCTCAGGCGTCCAGATCAGGAATCAATGAACTCTCCAGCCGTGAAACCGCATCCTTGATCTGCAGCTTGCGCTTTTTCAGGCGTTTGATTGCCAGTTCATCGGCGGTCGGGTCGGCCACCAGCCGCGCGATTGCGGCATCGAGGTCGCGATGCTCCTGGCGCAATTCGGCCAGGGCGCGCACCGCTTTCGCTGAATCGGTTGGTTCCCTCATGCTGCCCTCCGCAGCCCGATGCCGGGATGCCGACGATCAGCTTACACGCCCGCGGCGCGGATCGTAACCGTTACAATTGCAGCACTGGGCGCGGCCGTGTCGGCACTGGCGGTCGCCACACGCATTACCCCTTCCCCTTTGTGCGTGCGGCGCGAGCCGCAGCCACCGGAGCCTGCATGTTTTTTCGAAATCTGACGTTTTTCCGCTTTCCCGCCACGCTCAACAAGGCGCTCGCCGCGCTCGATGTGCCACTCGCCGAATGCGCGCTCAAACCGGTCGGGCCGATGGAGTTGTCCACGCGCGGCTTTGTGTCGCCTTTTGGCCGCGATGAAGGCGTGCTCTCGCATCGGGTCGGCGATTGCATCTGGATCTGCCTGGGTGGCGAGGAAAAGATACTGCCCAGCGCGGTGGTCAATGAGGCCACCAACAAAAAAGCCGCCGAAGTGGAAGCACGCGAAGGTCGCAAGCTCGGTGGACGGGCCCGGCAACGGCTCAAGGATGACGTGTTGCAGGAGTTGCTGCCGCGCGCATTCATCAAGCCGGTGCGTGCCAACGCCTATCTCGATCTGCAACACGGTTTTATCGCGGTCGACAGTTCCAGCCGCAAGGCAGCCGAGAATCTGGTGTCCGAACTGCGCCGGGCGCTGGGCAGTTTTCCGGCACTGCCGCTCAACGCCGAGGTCAGCGCGCGGGTGGTGCTGACCGGTTGGATTGCCGGTGAAGCACTGCCCGAGCGCGTGGAGCTGGGCGATGAGTGCGAGCTCAAGGACCCGGCCGATCGTGGCGCAGTGGTCAAATGCCAGCGCCAAGAGCTGGTGGGTGATGAAGTTGCCAAGCACCTGGAAGCCGGCAAGCAATGTACCCGGCTCGCACTCACCTTCGAAGATCACCTGAGTTTCGTGCTCGGTGATGATCTGGTGGTGCGCAAGTTGAAGTTTCTCGATGGCGCGGTCGAGTCACTGGAAAGCACCGAGCGCGATTCATTGCAGGCCGAGCTCGATGCCCGTTTTGCGTTGATGAGCGCCGAACTCAAACGCCTATTCGTGATGTTGCAGCGCGAATTCAAACTCAGTCAGGCGGCGGCCTAGCCGCCTGCCGGACGTGACGCTGATCCAGTCACGGTTGCGCACGTTGCGCGTCAGGCGGCACAGTGCACTTCGCCACGCGCCGCTTGCCAGCCGTCGATAGGAGATTTCAGCAAAATCGGGCAATCTGTCGCCATGCTCGGATCAAACTCCTCGCCACCATCGTCCGATTCGCGTGACCGGGTGACCTTCACGCTCGCCGATGGCCGGGAGATCACCGTGCTGCGCGTGCGCGATGCGCGGGCCAAGCGCATGCGACTGTCGGTCAGCGAACGCGGCGTGCGCCTGACCTTGCCGCGCACGGCCTCGCTGCGCGTGGCGGATCGCTTTGTCGAGCAAAACAACGCATGGCTGTGCGCGCAGATCGATCGCTACCACGCGCTTTGCGCACCGGCGCGGTTAACCCGCGGTTCGCACATGCCGATCGTACTGCGCGGTGAAAGCCTGCCATTGATCTGGTGCGAGGGCCGCTATGCACGCGCCGATTTGACTGCACATGGCGTGTGCCTGAGCTTGCCGCCCAGTGCCGATGATGTGCGCGCGCGGTTGGCGCTGCGCGAGTTCTATCTGACCCAGGCACGTGCCGATGTCGGTCGCTGGCTGCCCAGCTACCTGCCGCAATTTCGCAGCGCGCCACAGACGATCCGCATCCGCGCCTTGTCGTCGCTCTGGGGTTCGCTCAGTGCGCGTGATGTGTTGTCACTGGATCTGTCGCTGGTGCTCGGGCCGCCGGCCGCGTTCGAATACGTGCTGATTCATGAGCTGTGCCATTTGCATCAGCGCAATCATTCGCCGGCATTCTGGCGTGAGGTCGAGCGCCACTGCCCGGATTGGCGGCTGCAGCGAGCCTATTTTCGCGCACACGGCATGGCGCTGAAGGCAACGCTGCGGCAGTTGACTGCGGCATGAGCCTGGGTTGCTGAGGCGCCTGTTTGCAGGTTGCGCGCGACACCGGGTTCAGTGGCAATTCACTGCGGCGGGCAAACACTGGCGGTGCCTGTCGAGGGCTGTTGAAGCGTGATAGTCAGGCCGTGCGACGCAACTCACCGAGGTTCAACATGCTTGCCAGAATCGCCACCATGATTGCGCTGGGCGCCTTGTTCACCGGCTGCGCGAGCTATGACAACGGCTACCGCGATGGCGCGTATTATCATCCCTCGCGTGGCAGTGAAGGCGACTATTACTACGGTCGGCCGCCGGTCAATCGCGGGTACTACAACCCCTATTACGGGCCGTACGGCGCTCCGTTCTACTATTCGCCCTACCCTTACTATCGGCCTTACCGCTATCGCCCATACTACGGCCCCTTCCGCTCGTCGTATTACCGCTCGGGCTTCGGGGCCGCCTACACCTATGGTGGCTTCAGTGGCTATCGTGACCCGGGCCACTCGTCTTTCGGTTTTGCTTTTGCCTACGCCGATCATGACCGCGATCGCCATCACCGTGGCCGGTATGAGCGCCGCGGCCGACACGATAACGACGGTCAAGATCACAGCGGCCACGATCGCCTGGACCCGGTAAACGGGCGCTCGGATCGGCGCGCTGCGCCGCCGATCATTGACGGCGCAGACCGCCGCGATGCGCAATGGGCTCGGCCAGGTTTTGGCGATGACCGGCGCGCATTTGACCGTCGCTCAGCGCCGCCGGCGCCGCGTTTTCGCGCAGCACCCGAGCCCGCCACCGTGCGGCTGCAACCTGAGGGTGGCCGTCTGGTGCAGATGCGCCGAGTCGATTCGGAGCCGGGCAAAAGCCGGAAACGCTTTAGCCCGAAGCCCGCACCACAGCCCACGCGCGCCGCGCCACTGAGCACCGCGGCAGCGCCGCTACCTGCCTATCGCGG
>PFJA01000253.1:0-491 GCA_002782905.1 Lysobacterales bacterium CG_4_10_14_3_um_filter_64_11 | reverse complement strand
GCGACTGCCGGCGCGCGAAAGCAATGCCAATGCGACAATCTCGCCACCATCGCCGGCGTTGCTGCGAGCGCACAGTCCACAACGGGGGCTTAATGACCGTGCACGGCAGGGTGGAAAGGAAACGCGAAACGCATCACAATTAAGCGAACGCGTTGACACTGTAGATGAATAAGCGTCCCATGGCGCTTGCAGTGGATTTCAAGGCCACGCATCCTTGAATCCCCGTGAGACGCTCTGGCAGCATCTGACACGCCGCGTCGTTTTGTGACGTAATGCGGCGCACGATCACCGGCACTCGGCATCAGGTCACCCTGGATACCCCCTGTTCCACTAGACCCGCCGGGTGCCGGCCTTTCTTCCGAAAGGCCGGCGGCAACGCCCCACCCCGATTGCCTTGCACGCCCATCGCCGTGCCATGACGCGCGCTTGGCCTACCCGCGGCATAGGCGCAGCGCGCTGCAACCGCGCTGCCGCGCGGGCAACGCACAAGA
>PFJA01000288.1 GCA_002782905.1 Lysobacterales bacterium CG_4_10_14_3_um_filter_64_11 | reverse complement strand
TGCGGCCTAACCCGGGCTACCACAGCGCGCGTAACTCCGATTACCCCAGTAGCCCGGGTTGAGGCGAAGCCGAAACCCGGGGCCGTACACCGGTTCACCGCGACCGCCGATACCCAGGCCCGTATTCAAATTGCACGCACGCGAAAATTGCGGCCCTTGATCTTGCCGTCGCTCAAGCGCTTGACTGCCTGCGCGAGCATGTCGCGCCGAATCGCGACATAAGATCGGGTGGGGAAGATGTCGATCTTGCCGATGGCATCCGCCTTCAGGCCAGCATCGCCGGTCAGTGCACCAAGAATGTCACCAGCACGCAGCTTGTCGGTTTTGCCGGCGTCGATACGCAGCGTCGCCATCTTCGGTTGCGGTGCTGCGCTGGTGCGGGTGCGCAACGGCACCACGCTGGCCCAGCGATAATCCTGGCCGTGCTGATCGCGCAGCGCGTGCGCACGCGGCATCTCGCGTGCTGCGACCAGACTCAAGGCCATGCCGCCGCGCCCGGCGCGGCCGGTGCGGCCGATGCGATGCAGATACACGTCCGGATCACTCGGCAGTTCGTAGTTGATGACAGCAGCCAGGTCCTTGATGTCGAGGCCGCGGGCTGCCACGTCGCTTGCTGCCAGCACGCTGCAACTGCCGTTGGCGAAGCGCAGCAGAATCTCGTCGCGGTCGCGTTGCTCCATGTCGCCGTGCAATGCCAATGCGCTGAAGCCGAAACCCTTCAACGCAGTTACCAGTTCCTCGGTGTCGCGGCGCATGTTGCAAAACACCACCGCCGAATCGGGGTGATGGGTCAGCAACAGCGCAGCCACCGCGCCTGCTCGTTGCGCGGCGTCCACTTCATGGAAAATCTGTTCGACGATGGGTTGTTCGACTGCGGCGCCCACCGTGATTTCGGCGGGTTCGCGCATCAGGCTCGGCGCCAATTCGCGGATCGCGTTGGGGTAGGTTGCCGAAAACAGCAGGGTCTGGCGCTCCTTGCCGGTTTTGCCAGCGATCTGGCGGATATCCTCTTCAAATCCCATGTCCAGCATGCGATCAGCCTCATCCAGCACCAGCGTGCGCACACTGCCCAATTTCAGTGCCTGCTGTTTCAGCAGTTCCAATACCCGGCCCGGCGTACCGACGATCACATGCGGCGGTCGGCCCAGTGCGGCCAGTTGTGGCCGCAACGACACGCCGCCGGTCAGCAGCAGCACCTTGAAGTTGGCAATGCCGGTAGCGAGCTTGCGGATTTCCCTGGCCACCTGATCGGCCAGCTCGCGGGTGGGGCACAGCACCAGCGCCTGCACCCGTGCATTGGCTACGTCGATCCGGTGCAGGATGCCGAGGCCGAAGGCGGCGGTCTTGCCACTGCCGGTAGGTGCCTGCGCGATCAGGTCACTGCCGGCAAGAATCAGCGGCAGGCCTTGCGCCTGCACCGGTGTCATTTCGGTGTAACCCAGAGCATCGAGCCCTTGGCTGAGGTTGGGGTTGAGTGCGAGCGTGGCGAAGGTATTCATGCGCCATCATCGCAGGGCTTGGCCGCTGCGCAAAGCCCCAGAGGTGGTCTGAACAAGTCCCGTCGGGCGTCATTGCGAGCGCAGCGAAGCAATCCAGCATCTAGATTCTCTCAATATTTCTGGATTGCCACGTCGCTTCGCTCCTTGCAATGACAGCTTGTTCAGAGCATCCCGCGGCGCAATCCGGCCACGGCAATGAGTTGCGCTGACGCGCTGCCCGGCGGTGCCGCGGATCGCGTGTACAGCGCACAGCTTGATGCCGATTCGGTACCGCTCTGGTACTGAACCGACGCCCGTCAATTGTTCGGCGGTCACGTCTAGGTATACTCGGGCTTGATCCCGCCATGCCGCTGGCTTGCGGCATGGTGGAGCGGTCAAGTTCGGCACGTTGTGGCCGATACACGGGGTGGTATGGACAACAAGCATGACGCAGACTCGGAGTATGCCCACCCGATGTTCGATGAACCATCGAGCGTGTTGCCGGTGGCGCCGTCATTCGAGCGCAAGGTGCGCCGCGCGGCGTGGTGGTCAGCGCTGAAAGCGGCCGCGCTGTACGCGGCCTTTGGCATCGCGTGGATCGTGCTGGGTGATCGGCTGCTGGTCTGGTTGGGTGACGGCTCCAGCCTCGATGTGCGGTACATGGAGCTGCTCAAAGGCATCGCCTTCGTGTTGCTAACTGCGGGCGTGTTGTTGTTGGCCTTGCATCGTGCGCTGTTGCGCTGGCATCGGTTCGAGATCAAGGCCCGGGCATCGGCTGAGCTGATGCGCACGGTTGCCATGACCGTGCCCGACGCCTTGGTGGTGCTTGATGCCGATGGCCGCATTCGTTTTGCCAATGCGCGCGCACGTGCGCTGCTCGGGATCACGCGCTCGCCGTTGATCGGCAATACCTTCGATGCACCGGAATGGGCGATCACCAATGCCGAGGGTGGCGCGATGGATGCCGCCGAATTGCCGTTCGCAAGGGTTCGCCAGGAGCGCCAGCCGGTGCTGGATATCGTCCATGCCATTCATCCGCCCGGTGCTGCGCGCAAGCTGCTGTCGATCAATGCGGCGCCGCTGCTGTCCGCCGAGGGTGAGTTTGCCGGCATGGTGGCGGGCATCCGCGATATCACCCAACTCCGGCAGGAGCAGGTCATCGATGAACGCAGCCGAGCGGTGTTGCGCGCGCTGGCGGATTTCGATGCCTTTGTGCTGGAGCCGCGTTCGCTGCATGAAACACTTGCGTGCGCCTGCCGCAGTTTGATCGATCGCGGTGTTTGCGTGATGGCGTGGGTGGGTGTCGTCAAGGCTGATTCCGCGCGTTCGGTGGTGCCATTGGCATCGGCCGGCGATGGGCGCACCTATCTCGATACCCTGCGCGTGACCTGGGATGAGTCGGCTACCGGAATCGGGCCGGTGGGGCAAGCGGTGCGCAGCCGCAAGCTGGTGGTGGCCGATGACATCGCCAACGACCCAAGCTTCGCGCACTGGCGGCAAATGGCGCTGGAGCGTGGGTATTCCTGTGTGTTTGCGGCGCCGGTGATCGGCCATGCCGATGTGCCCGATCTGGTGCTGTGTGGTTATCACCGCGAGCCCAATGCCTATGCAGATCAGGTACAGGAACTGCTTGCCGAGTTTTCGCAGCGGTTGGCACGGGCGGCGGCATTGTCGCATCAGCAGGCCGAACACGAAGTCGGCAGGCAGCGCTTGAGCGCAGCATTGCATGGCACCATAAATGCATTGCAACGCATGGTGGAAGCACGTGATCCGTATACCTTCGGCCATGAAGAGCGCGTCGCGCGACTCGCCGTCGCGATTGCCGATGCGCTAGGGTTTCCACCGGCGCAGCGGCAGGCATTGGACATTGCGGCGCAATTGCACGACATCGGCAAGATGAGCGTGCCGGCCGAGATTCTCAGCAAGCCGTCGCGCCTTACCGCGGCGGAGTATGAACTGATCAAGAGCCACGTCGATGCCGGTTACCGCATCCTTGAGCACATCGATTTTGGCATGCCGGTGGCCGAGATCGTGCGTCAGCACCACGAGCGACTCGACGGCTCGGGTTACCCCAACGGCCTGCATGGCGAGCACGTGCGGTTGGAAGCGCGCGTGCTGGCGGTGGCCGATGTCGCCGAGTCGATGCTCTCGCATCGCCCGTACCGCGCCACGCTTGGGCTTGCCGCGGTGCGCGAGGAGTTGCTCGCCGGCAGTGGCGTGCGCTACGACGCGGATGCGGTTGCTGCCTGTTTGCGGGTGCTGATGAGCGCCGAGTCGCCGTTCGCGGCCGTCGCAACGCATTGAGGATGCTCTGAGCAAGCTGTCGTTGCGAGCAGCGCAGCGACGTGGCGATTATAGTGATTTCGATATCAAAGCACTGGATTGCTTCGCTGCGCTGGCAATGACGAAGCACAGCGTTTGATCAGAGTTATTCTAACGCTCGACAAAAGCGCGTTCGAATACGTAATGTCCGGCCTGACCGATGCGTGGCGCCGCGTTGAAACCACGGCGATCGAGCAGCGCGCGGGTGTCGGCCAGCATTTGCGGGCTGCCGCAGATCATCACCCGGTCATGGTTGCGGTTCAATGGCGGCAACCCTGCCGCGGCGGACATCGCGCCGCTGTCGAGCAGGGTCGTGATCCGGCCCTGATTGACGAATGGCTCGCGGCTGACGGCCGGAAAATAGTGCAGCTTGTCGCGCATTGCTTCGCCAAGGTATTCGTGGCGCGGCAACTCATGGGTCAAGTAGTCGCGGTAGGCCAGATCGGCGATCTTTCGTACCCCATGGGCCAGCACCACATGCTCAAATCGCTCCCAGGTTTCCGGGTCCTTGATGATCGACAGGAATGGCGCCAGGCCAGTGCCGGTACCCATCAGGTACAGGTTGCGGCCCGGCAGCAGGTCGCTGATCAGCAAGGTGCCGGTGGGTTTGGTACTGACGATCAGATCATCGCCGGGCCGAACATGTTGCAGCCGCGAGGTGAGCGGTCCATCGGCCACCTTGATGCTGAAAAACTCCAGATGCTCCTCCCAGTTGGCGCTGGCGATGGAGTAGGCGCGCAGCAGCGGCTTGCCATCCAGCCGCAGGCCGATCATCACGAATTGGCCATTGGCGAAGCGCAGGCTGCTGTCGCGGCTGGTGGTGAAGCTGAAGTAATCGGGCGTCCAGTGGCGCACGGCCAGTACGCGCTCGGTGTGCAGATTCGACATTCAGGGGGGGCTTGCGAGGGACAATCGGCGCATTTTACTGCACCCGCGCCGCGGCACGCCTTGATCCAAAGCAAATAGCGGCCTTTGTGTTTGACCTTTGCGCCGACAACTCCGATGCTGTAGCGGCGCATGAGCGCCGGGTGACGAGCAGCCCGCTTGGTAAACAGTAATCTGAGCACATGGGAGAGACAGGCATGAACAAGGTTGCAGATCTGGTTGGGCGCATCCTGATTGCGCTGATCTTTGTGATGGCTGGCATGAACAAGCTGACGAACTACGATGCGACGGCGGCCGTGATGGCGCTGCATGGCATTCCCGGGATGTTGTTGCCGGTGGTGATTTTCACCGAACTGGTCGGTGGAATCTTGATCATCGTCGGCTACCAGACCCGCTTGGCGGCGCTGGCATTGGCGGGGTTTTCGGTGGTTTCGGCATTGTTGATGCATGCCGTTCCGGTGGCCGGCGCGGATGCGACGACCGAGGGCATCATGCTGATGAAGAACCTGGCGATGGCCGGTGGCTTCTTGTTCCTGTTCGCCAATGGCGCCGGGCCGTTGAGCTTCGACCGCAATTGGGGCAAGGCCTGATCGACCGCACGGCGGGCCGGTACCAACCGGCCCGCCATCCAACACGGGAGCATACATGACTGATTTTTACGATCTATCGGTGCGCACGCTCGATGGCGATGAACAAACCCTGTCCGAATACCGCGGCAAGGTGTTGCTGATCGTCAACGTGGCTTCCAAATGCGGCTTCACGCCGCAGTACGAAGGCCTGGAAACCCTGTGGCGCAAGCACCGCGACGCGGGCTTGGTAGTGATGGGCTTCCCGTGCGACCAGTTTGGCCATCAAGAGCCGGGTGATGCCGATGCGATTCGCACCTTCTGCTCGCTAAACTACGCGGTGAGCTTTCCGTTGTTCGCCAAGATCGAGGTCAACGGCGCGCACGCGCATCCCTTGTACGTCTGGCTCAAGAGTCAGAAATCCGGGCTGCTCGGCAGCGCCATCAAATGGAACTTCACCAAGTTCCTGATTGCTCGCGATGGCACGGCGCTCAAGCGCTACGCGCCAACCGACAAGCCGGCAGCACTCGAAAAGGACATCATCGCGGCGCTGGCGTGAACCCGGCGACGCGGCCAGCGAGGCCGCGTTGCCAGGGGAAACTCTGATCAAGTCCGAGTTTGCGCAGGCCATGGAGGGCCTGCACGCGGATCAATCAGCTGCGTGATTGATAAAGCGGAGCCGAGTCCGGCGATGCCGGACTCGGCGAGTCTGAAAAGTTCAGGATGGACCGGTTCAGACCATCCCAAGGTGATACGTGCGTAGGCAACGCTTATTCCAGCATATCGCCAGGAGTGGCTGGCAGCCGCGGCATGGTCTGGGTCGGGAACGGCCCGCTCAACGTTTCGAGAAACGCCACGATGTCGGCGACTTCGGCATCGCCAAGGGTCTTGTTGAGCTGTGTGGATGCCATCACCCGTACTGCTTCAGGCAGGCTTTTCACCGAGCCGTTGTGAAAATACGGTGCGGTATAGACCAGGTTTCGCAAGATGGGGACGCGCCAGAAATTGCGATCC
>PFJA01000248.1:615-23133 GCA_002782905.1 Lysobacterales bacterium CG_4_10_14_3_um_filter_64_11 | reverse complement strand
GTGGGTGCCGGTTCCATCGCTACGCGGTGCTCTGGGTTTCGGCCCGCTGGGCCTCTACCCGGGCTACCACGGCACATTGCGACATGGCGGTGGGATGAAACGGAAAAGCGGAGCTGTAGCGCATGGATGCGCGGGCCGAGTGCGACAACGCGCCGTAAAGCACGTGCGACCCGGCGCAAGGCGTTTTCGGCCCTTTCCGCCCTGAACAGGGCCTCGCCGGCCGCAGGCCGGTGAAAGCTTTCGCTTCGATCCAATGCACACGCCTCGGCACAACACGGCCCGATCGAGAGGGTCATGGAGGGGAGCGCAGCGACGTGACAATCCAAAACGTACTGTGTTATCAAAGTACCGGATTGCGTCGCTGCGCTCGCAATGACGCGAGAGGACTCGTTCAGAGACTCCCTTGCGATCACACCGCGTCCGACAGCGAGGTGAAGGTAAAGTCACGCACCTTCATCGCCGGCACCATCATGGCCAGACCCGGGCCACCGCCAACGCCTGCGCCGCTGCTGACCCGGATTGCCTTGCCCAGTTCTTCCACGTTGTTGAGCATGATCACCGGCGATTCGTTGAAGCGGAAGTTCTTGATCGGGTGCTTGACCTCGCCGTCCTCGATGTAGAAGGTGCCATCGCGGGTCAGGCCGGTAAGCAGCACAGTTTGCGGATCGACCATGCGGATGTACCAGGTGCGGGTGACCAGGATGCCGCGACGGGTCGAGGCGATCAGTTCTTCGGTCGATTTGTCGCCGCCGGCCATGATCACGTTACCCGGTTGCGCGATCACCGGCTTGCCCTGCTTTTGCGACCAGTAACGCGAGTAGTTGAGGTGCTTGACCACGCCGTTTTCAATGATCGCGTGCTTGTGGCGCGGCAGGCCATCTTGATCCCAGGGCAGGGTGGCGAGATCCGGGTGTGCCGGGTCCGCGAACGCGTTGATGCGAGCGTCGAACACCTGTTCGCCGAGGCGATTGCCACCGCCTTTTTTCGACAGGAAGCTGCGGCCCTCGTCGGCCTGACGCGCGTCAAAGCCAAACAGCATGAACAGCAACAGCCCGGCGGTTGCAGCCGGCTCCAAAACCACGGTGTACTTGCCCGGCTCCAGCGCCTTGGCGTTGGCCGACCCCTTGGCTTTCGCGATGGCGGTGCGGATTTCGCGGCTGGCATCGAACTGCGTGGCATCGGCGAGGTTGCGTGCCACCCAGCCCGAGCCGGTGCCGTCTTCGGTACGCACGGTGCAGGTGTAATCCAGATCGGTGGTTTGCTGGTAGGCGAAATTGCCATTGCTGTTGGCGATCGCGGTAAAGCCTTGCCCATCTTCCAGAAAACCGGCAGCAACGAGTTTTTCCGCCTTGCACGGCGCAATCGAATCGCTGGCTACCTTGGCGCGATAGACCGGATCGATGTCGGCCGTGCTCTGTACAAAGGTCGGAGTGGCGGTATAGCTTTGCTTGTCGATCGCCGGCATGAACTCCGGATTCTCCGGTGCCAGCTTGGCTAGTTCTTCGGCACGGCGCACCACGCGTTCCAGCGAGGCATCGTCGAAGGCGTTGATGGTGGCGGTGCCGACGCGCTTGCCGAAGGCGACCTGTACCGCGAGGTCGGTGGTGCTGACCACCCCGCTGGTGGACACGTTGTTCAGGGCAAAACGCACGTTGCCGGTGGTGGAACCGGCAAGTGTTGCGATGCATTCATCAGCCACCGACAACTTGATGACCTTGTCCAGAATTGTCTTGGCTTGCGCCTCAGTGAACATGCTCATTAGTGTTTTCTCCAAATAAGAGGCTGATCAGCCAAGGCTGCGTGCCGTGTTGATGACGTTGGCACCATTGAAGCGCGCCGTGCTGGCACCATGCGATACCGCCGATACTTGGGACGGTTGGCCCTTGCCGTCGAAGAACGAACCGCCCAGACGGTAATCGGACTGATCGCACACCGCGACGCAGGAGTTCCAGAACTCCGGCGTGCGCATCTGATAAGCGACATCTTCCAGCATCTGGGTGATCTTGCCGTTCTTGATTTCGTAGAACAGCTGGCCGCCGAACTGCGCGTTGTAGCGCTGCTGATCGATCGAGAATGAGCCGTTGCCGACGATGAAGATACCGTTCTCGATATCTTTGAGCATGTCGGCGGGGCTGAGCGGTTGCTTGCCCGGTGCCAGCGACACGTTGGCCATGCGCTGGAACTGCACGCTCGACCAGGAATCGGCATAGCAGCAGCCGTGCGAGGCTTTTTCACCGATGATATGGGCTTGGTCGCGGATCGCCTGGTAATTGACCAGAATGCCGTCCTTGATCAGATCCCAGCGCCGGGTCTTGACGCCTTCATCGTCATAACCCACCGCGCCGAGGCTGCCAGGCTGCACCTTGTCGGCAAAGATGGTCACCTGCTTGCTGCCATAGCGGAAGCCGGCGTCACGTTTATCGAGGGTGGCGAAACTGGTGCCGGCAAAGTTGGCTTCATAACCCAGCACGCGGTCGAGCTCGGTGGGGTGGCCGACCGATTCATGGATGGTCAGCCACAGGTGGTCTGGGTCGAGCATCAGGTCATATTTGCCGGGCTTGACACTGGTTGCCTTGAGCTTCTCCTGCGCCTGCTTGGCCGCCGCCACGGCGTCTTCGATCAGGTCATAGGAATTGCCGTAGCCAATCACCCCACCGGGCATCTCGATGCGGTCTTCGCGGCGGGCATCGAGGTACTCGTAGCCCATGCCGACCGGCGACGACAGCCCGGCGCGGCTGCGGAACTTGCCGCTGGCCTTGTCGATCGCGGTGACGCCGAAAGGCACCCACAGCCGATGAATATCCTGGTCGATATACGAGCCATCGGTGGAGGCGAAGTACTTCTGCTCGTTGACCACGAACATCATTGAATTGACGAAGTTGGCACCGGCCGCCATCGCCGCGGCATTGGCCGACAGCAGCAGGTCGGCTTTTTCCTTGATTGGCACCGCCATCGCGTTTTTCTTGATTGGTGTGGCCCACGACACCTCGCCGACACCCGGTGTCGGTGCCAGTTGCACCGGCGCGGTCTGGGTGATCGCGTTGGCCTTGGCAACCGCGACCGCCTGCACCGCCGCTTTGCGCACACCGCTCGGCGTCAGGTCATCGGTGGCGGCAAAGCCCCAAGTACCGTTGGCGATCACGCGCACGCCGGTGCCGGTGGATTCGGTGTTCACGACATTCTCTACCTTGTCCTCGCGGGTGATCACGAACTGGCGCAGGTAGCGGCCGATGCGCACGTCGCAGTAGGTTGCACCCGCTGCAGTGGCCGCCTCCATCGCGCCATCGGCCAGCACCTTCTTCACCGCCGGATCGAGCGTGCTGAGCAGTTGCTCGGCGGCGATCAAGCGCCCGGAAATCGGAATCATCAGGCTGGCGGTACCGAGGCCAGTGACGGTCAGAAAACTGCGTCGATCCATGGTCATGCTCCCATTGCGGGCCCACTTGGGGCGATTGAATCCCATTGTGCCGCGTGTGATGGCAGCTAGCGAACGCGCGGCGGCTGATTTGCCAATGGGTAAAACCCGATAGTGCCGTGTCATCGCGCGTTCGTCATGTGACGAATGGCATGGGCGGAGCGTGAATCGGCATGGGCCTGGCTCAAGTCTGGCGGCTGGCGGCCGTTACCGAGGGTGCGCCATGGCGCAGTCGCTGCGGCAGTCGCCACGGGGACCCGATAAGCAGCAATTGGCCGCCATGCCGCGGCATGCAAGGCAGGGAGGGTGGTAATGATCGAAGCAGTGAACCAGTCAGCACGCGCGCGCGGCCGTGGCCGGGTCAGCGCCGCTAGGCTTGCCGTTGGCGCACGGCTGGCGGCCATCATGCTTCGCGCAAAGCAAGGCTTGGCAGCGCTGCGATCGATCGTGCGGCGCGCCCGCCGCAGCCTGCATGCGATCGTGCAGTGGCGGGTCGGCGCCCGCTTGGGCTTGGGCTTTGCGCTGGTGGTGCTGTGGTCGATGGCGATTGCGTTGCTGGCGCACAGCCGCATGGCGGGCATGGACGCGACAGTGGGTGAGGTCACTGGCATCGAGTGGCAACGGATGCTGCAGGTCAGTGAAATCGAATCGCTGGCGCAAGCAACAATGATCAACGATCTTGGCCGTCTGCACGCCGTCGATCCGGATCGCGTGGCGGCGCTCGACGCGGCCATCGCGGCACAGCGGCAACGGATCGACGTGCTGATTGTGGAGCTGGAAGAACTGTACTTTCGAACGCGCGGCAAGGCCATTCTGGGCAAGATCAAAAAATCACGCGACGATTTCATTGCGTTGGTGGAGCACACCGGCGACCTGCTCCGAGCCGGTCATCATGACGCAGCGATTGCGCTGATGAATGCTGAAGCGGCAGCGGCCAACAAACGCTTGCTCGACGGCATTGGCGAACTGCTTGCCTACCAGCGTACCGCGGTGGAAGCGCGCGGCAAGCATGTCAATACCGACTATCGACAAACCCGATGGTTGCTGGTGTTGGCCGGTCTTGCTGCCTTGGTATCCGGCGCGCTGTGTGGCTGGTGGATTACCCGCGGCGTGGTGCGACCACTGGCTACGGCGGTGGCATTCGCCTGCCGCGTTGCCGATGGCGATCTGAGCGGCGACATTGCGGCGCAGGGTAACGATGAGACGGCGCAACTGTTGCGTGCGCTGGCGCTGATGAATCAGGCGCTGGCTGAATTGGTGACGCGCGTGCGCGGCAATGCCGCGGCGATCGTAACGGGAGCCAGCGAGGTCGCGCAGGGTGGCGAGCAGCTCGCGCAGCGGGCCACTTCCCAGACTGAGCGTCTGCAGCGCCTCGCCGCGTTGACGCGGCGGCTTGGCGACGTGGTGACCGCCAATGCCACGCATGCCGGCGATGCCGATGTGCTCGCGGAAAAGGCGGCGGATCTGGCGTTTCGCGGCGGGGAGGAAGTGCTGGCCGTGGCGCAGTCCATGATCGACATCGAGAAAGCCTCGGCGCAGGTCGCCGACATCATTCAGGTGATCGACGGGATCGCGTTTCAGACCAATATGTTGTCTCTCAATGCCGCGATCGAGGCGGCGCAGGCCGGTGAACAGGGGCGTGGCTTTGCGGTGGTGGCTTCCGAGGTGCGCATGTTGTCGCAGCGCACCAAGGCGGCATCGCGCGAAGTGCGCGATCTGATCGAAAACTCGCGTCAGCATGTGGATGCCGGGCGCAAGCGCGTGGATCAGGCCGGGGCAACCACGCAGCAGGTCATTGCGACGATCCGCGAAGTGGCGATGACGATCAGCGACATCACCGAAGGCTCGCAATCGCAGGCGCACGATATCGAACAGATCAACGGCGCGGTTGCGAGCATGAACGACTATACCGAGCGCAACGCGGCACTGGCAACGACGTCGGCCGCTGCAGCGCAGACGATGCGCGAGCAGGCGCAAAGCCTCGATCAGGCGGTGTCGGTATTTCGTGTTGCTTGAGCTTGCGGGGTTGCAGTCGAATGGCACTGGCCGCAAGCCCGACTCGCCCTGGTTGGTCGTTCCCGCGAACGCTGGGATCCAGACCCTTTGGCTGAAACGCCTGCGGGTCGAAAACTGAAGTCACTGGATTTCAGCTTTCGCGGGAATGATGGTGACAGATGCGGTGATGACCGGACGAACCGTTGCCGCTCACGTGAACGATGCCGCGCCTAACGCGGCAGACTGGATTCGGTGCCGATTTGCGGGTCGGTGGTTGTCAGTCGGGCCAATTTCGCTTCGCGGTAGGCGATATAGGCGTTCGACGCGAAGATGATCAGTGCGCCGATTGCGGTCCACCAATTGATCACCTCGCCGAACAGCAGGTAGCCGCCGACCACCACCACCGGCAACTGCACGAAACTGATCGGGGTCAGCAAGGAAGCATCGCCCATGCGCAGCGCTCGGGTCCAGAAAAAATGGCCGCTGGTGCCGAACAGCCCCGCCAGCACGATCCACAGCCAGGTGATGCCGTGTGGCATCTGCCAGTAAAACAGTGCCGGCACCAATGACAGCGGCACCCAGATGGCAGTGGTGTAGAGCACGATCGCGTCGGGGTTTTCGGTGCGCGACAGAAACTTGATGCTGATCGCCACCGACGCACTCATGGCGGCAGCGAGCAACGCCACCAGACTCGCGCCGGTGAAGGTTTCCGCACCCGGGCGAACGATGATCATCACGCCGATGAAGCCAATCGCCACGGCGGTCCAGCGGCGTGCCCGCACCACCTCGCCAAGCACCAGCACCGCGCCAATGGTGACAAACAGCGGCGTCGAATACGACAGCGAGATGGCTTGCGCCAACGGCAGGTTGACGATCGCCCAGAACCCGGCCAGCATCGATACGATTCCGATCGAGCAACGCAGAAAATACAGCGAAAGCTTGTCGGTACGAAGCAGGCCGGGGCCATGACGCAACAGCAGAGGCAGCGCAAACAGCAGGCCGAAAAAATTGCGAAAAAACGCAATCTGAAACGGATGCAGTTGCTGCGAGGCGAGACGAATGATGATCGCCATCGCGCCGAAGATCACCGCACTGATCACCATCATCGATACCGCGCGCAGCAGTTCATCGCCACGGTCGGCGGCCTTGCCGGTGGTCATGCCGCCACGGGCCGCCAGGTGGCACCGATGATTCGTGGTTCGGGTTCCAGCGCCACCCCGAAGTGTTCGAATACCCGCACCGCAACCTGCTGCGCCAGCTCGAAAACATGGCGGCCGCTGGCACGGCCATGATTGACCAGCACCAGCGCGTGTTGCTCGGACACCGCCGCATCGCCGTCGCGATAGCCCTTCAGGCCGCAGTGTTCGATCAACCAGGCAGCGGACACCTTGCGCAGCACCTCCGAGCCGGCCGGGAATACCGGCAGGCCGGGAAAGCGTTCAGCCAGCGCCTGTGCCTGCGCGCTGGCGAGTATCGGATTCTTGAAAAAACTGCCGGCATTGCCCAACACCACCGGATTGGGCAACTTGCGGCTGCGCAGGCGGGCGATGGCTTCGGCAACCTGCGCAGCGCGCGGCGTGGCGGCACCCATTGCAGCCAGTTCCTCGGGCACGCCGGCATAGCCGGTGATCAATTCGCGATGGCGCGGCAGGCGAAACTCGACGGCGGTGATGATCCAGCGGTCGGGCTGGCGTTTGAACACGCTGTCGCGATAGCCGAAAGCGCAGTCCGCGTGGCTCATGCGACAGGCGTTGTGCGAATGGCGGTCGAATGCTTCCACCACTTCGATGAACTCGCCGACCTCGACGCCGTAGGCGCCGATGTTCTGGATCGGTGCGGCGCCAACGGTGCCCGGAATCAGCACCAGATTTTCCAGCCCCAGCAGGCGATGGCCGAGTGTCCAGTGCACCAGATCATTCCACGGCACGCCGGCTTCGGCGCGCACGATGGCGTGTTGATCGTGATCGACCAGCATGCGGATATCGTGCATGGCAAGGCTCACAACCAGCCCCGGCACTTCATCGACGAACAGGATGTTGCTGCCGGCGCCGAGCAACAGCAACGGCCCGCTTTGCACGCCCGGGTAGGCCAGCAGCTCGCGCAAGGCATCGGCGTCGTAGACATCGGCCAGCAGGGCGGCGCGTGCAGCGACCCGAAAGGTGTTGCGCCCTTCCAGCGACGCATTTTCGAGCAACCGGTATCCGCTCATCGCGAGGGGCTTTCGCGGCGACGGCGGATCGCATCCACGGTGTCACGGATCAGGGTTGGGCCGGTGAATACCAGCCCCGAGTAAAGCTGGATCAGGGCGGCACCGGCAGCTACCTTGCCGGCGGCATCGGCGGCACTCATCACACCGCCAACGCCGATCAGATCGACGCGTTCATCCAGGCGCGCGCGCAGACGACGCAGCACGCGCGTGGAACGGCCGTACAGTGGCTGCCCGGACAATCCGCCGGATTCATGGGCAAACGGGTGATCGAGCACCGGCGCCCGATCGAGCGTGGTGTTGGTGGCGATCACCCCGTCGATCTGTGCCTGATTCAACACCACGGCAATGGCATCGATTGTAGTTTCGTCCAGATCCGGCGCCAGCTTGACCAGCATCGGCACGCGTTTGCCATGCATCACGGCGAGGCGTTCTTGCTGTTCACGCAAGCTGCCGAGCAGGCGGCGCAGGGGGTCCTCACCCTGGAGTTCACGCAGGCCCCGGGTGTTGGGCGAGGAAATGTTGATCACCAGGTAGTCGGCGAGGCCATAGACGCGCTGCATGCACAGCAGGTAATCGTCGGCGGCGTTTTCGTTGGGCGTGTCCTTGTTCTTGCCGATGTTGATGCCGAGGATGCCGCGCCGCCGGCTGCGTTCGACATTGCGCACCAACGCATCGACCCCGGCATTGTTGAAGCCCATGCGGTTGATCAGCGCTGCGTCGCCGCTCAGGCGGAACAGGCGCGGCTTGGGGTTGCCCGCTTGCGGGCGCGGGGTGACGGTGCCAATTTCGACGAAACCGAAGCCCAACGCAAACAGGGCGTCGATGTGCTCGCCATTCTTGTCCAGGCCGGCGGCCAGCCCGACCGGATTGGCAAACGACAACCCGAACGCGCGGGTGGGCAGCGGCCTGGGCCTTGGCCACAGCAGGCGGCTGGCACCACTGTGGTAACCCAGTTCCAGCAGCCGCATGCTGTGCGCATGGGCACGTTCGGGGTCGAGCGCAAACAGCAGCGGCCGCGCCAGCGCATACATTGGCTCAGTGCGCCATCGCGAGCAGAAACGCCAAGCCGCCAAAGAACAGGAAGATCGCGGCGAGTGCCAGCAGGCTCAGCGCGAGATTCAGCCAGCCCAGGATCAGCCCGGCCAGCGCCATGCCGTTGCCGTCGAACTGCTCCGGTGAGCGCGTGATTTCGGCGCGCGCCAAATGGCCGGTGATCACGGCGACGATGGCGCCGACCAGGGGCAGGCCGATCCAGGACAGCAATCCGAAGATCAAGCTGACGATCGCGAGAGTGTGGGTACGCATGGGTAGGATCCTTGAGCGGAAACCAGGGTGAGCGCAAACCAGGTCAGCGGGTTGAGCAAGCCCGTCCTGGACGGTTCAGGTCGGCTATTCAGGGCCTGCACAGGTTCCAAGGTCGTCATTGCGAGGAACGAAGTGAGCGGCAATCCAGAAAACCTTGTGCAAGCAAAAAACGGGATTGCTTCGCTGCACTCGCAATGACGCCGGGTGGGAGCTGCTCAGCGTTTACTTACAAATCAAACTTGATGCCCTGCGCCAGCGGCAAGGATTCCGAGTAATTGATGGTGTTGGTTTGCCGGCGCATGTATACCTTCCACGCATCCGAGCCCGATTCCCGGCCACCGCCGGTTTCCTTCTCGCCACCGAACGCGCCGCCGATTTCGGCGCCAGAGGTGCCGATGTTGACGTTGGCAATGCCGCAATCCGAGCCGGCGGCGGACAGGAAGCGCTCGGCCGAGCGCAGGTTCATGGTGAAAATGGCCGAGCTCAGGCCTTGCGGAACGTTGTTTTGCAGATCGATTGCTTCATCCAGGGTGTCGAACGGAATGATGTAAAGGATCGGCGCAAAGGTTTCGGTCTGGATCACGGGATGGCTGTTTTCGACGCCGCTGATCAGCGTCGGCAGCACAAAATGGCCGGGCCGATCAGCCAGGGTGCCGTTGCCGGCGAGCACGGTGCCGCCCGCCTCCTTGGCGGCGGCGATGGCAGCCGTGTAGCGTTGCACCGAGTCGGCGTCGATCAGTGGCCCCATCAGGGTGCCTTCGGCCAGCGGATCGCCGATGCGGTTGGCGAGTTGCTGGTAGGCGGTGGCCAGCTTCTGACTCACCGCATCAAGCAGCGAGCGATGCACGATCAGCCGACGGGTGCTGGTGCAGCGCTGACCTGCGGTGCCGACTGCGCCGAACACGATGGCCGGGATCGCCAGTTTGAGATCGGCGCTTTCATCGAGAATGATCGCATTGTTGCCACCCAGCTCCAGCAACGAGCGAGCAAAACGCTGCGCCACGCGATGGCCGACGTGCGCACCCACGGCGCACGAACCGGTGAAGCTGATCAGCGGGATGCGGCGATCATCGACGAATGCCTGTGCCAGGTCGGTGCCGGCGTCGTTGAACAGGAAAAAAATGTCGGGGAAGCCGGCGTCGCGCAGGGCGGCGTTGCAGATTTTCAGGGTTGCGATCGCGCACAACGGGACCTTTGGCGACGGCTTCCAGATCGTGATGTCACCGCACACAGCGGCCAGGAATGCATTCCAGCTCCACACCGCAACCGGGAAGTTGAACGCGCTGATGACCCCGATCACGCCCAGTGGATGCCATTGCTCATACATGCGATGGCCAGCCCGTTCGGAGTGCATGGTCAGGCCGTACAACTGGCGCGACAGCCCGACCGCGAAGTCGGCGATGTCGATCATCTCCTGTACTTCACCGTCGCCCTCGGACTTGATCTTGCCCATTTCCAACGCGACCAGCGAGCCCAGCGCATCTTTGTGCTCACGCAGCGCCTGCGCGCACAGGCGAATGGCTTCGCCACGGCGCGGTGCCGGCGTGAGCCGCCATGCCTTGGCCGATGCCTGCGCCCGTTCCATGATCTGCGCATAGTCGGCTGCACTGGAGGCGTTGACGCGGGCCAGCACTTCGCCAGTGGCGGGGTTGAAGGTCTCGATGACACCGGCATCGCTGCTGGTGGACCATTCGTTGTTGCCGAGATAGGTGCCCGATTCGACGGCGCACAGGCCGAGTGCGGTGAGTACAGGATGGCTCATGGGATCTCCAGAACGGGTCGCTGGCCAATGTTGGCTCAGGGCTGGGTGAAAAAGGCAGTGACGTGCACGGCACGGGGCGTACTGCGGTGCAGGCGGACCGGCGATTATATCGCGGCCGGCCCACGCCATCGGCAGTGCGGATGGTCATGGTGGCCCCGGCGGGGTTCGAACCCACAACCTCACCCTTAGGAGGGGTGCGCGCTATCCAGTTGTGCCACGGGGCCAAGCCGCGATTATCGCAATAAATGCGCGCCTTGTGGTGCGGGCGTTGTGCTGGCCTTGCGCCGGCGGCGAGTCCGACAGGTCCCGTGTGTTGTGTTTCCGAGTTCCGCGTGCGGGGGCTCGCCGTTACGGGAAATCGCTGAAGTCGGGCGCGATGCGATAGGCCTGGCATAGTTCGCTCAGCCCCTTCGGCATGCCGAGCACGTGCGGGCGGGCATCAGCGATCGTGGTGCGCGCGACCAACTGCGAGATCAGCGCGACGCCAACGGTATCGACTTCGCTGACCTGCTGCAGCGAGATCGTGCTGACGCCGTGCACATCGAGCAACTCGGCATGCAATGCCGCCACGGTAGCGCCGGTAATCGGGCCACTCAGCGACAACGTATTGCCGTTGCGCTCAATGGCTGCTGTCATGGGTTTCGGTATCGACTTCAATGCGGCCTTCCTGCAAGTCGTTGGTCACCTGGTCGAGGCCCTTTTCGCGGATCAGCGGATCGAACTGGCTGCGGAAGGTCTGCACGTAGGAAATGCCTTCCACGATCAGATCGAACGCGCGCCACTCGTTGTTGACATCGCGGAACAGGTAATCCACCGCCACCGGCGCGCCTGACGAGCGCACGACCTCGGTTTTGGCGCGGATGATCTTGCCGCCGCGCAGCGCGGTTTCACCGAGCACCTTGACCTTGGTGTCGCCATCGACCTCAAGCAGCGCCTTGGCATAGCGGCGGTTGAGGTTGCCAGACAGCGCTTTGCCAAAGGCGTCGATTTGCGCGGGACTGGCCGAGCGTGAGTGCAAGCCGAGCACCAGCCGCGCGGTGTAGGCCTGATCCAGTACCTGGTTCATTTCCTCGCGCACAAAGCGCTGCAGTTCGGCATCGTTGGCCTTGAACTCGTCGCGCCGTTCCTTGATCTGGGTGAGGATTCGGTTCGAGGTTGCCTCGATCAGCGCCGAAGCGCTGCCCTCGGGTGCGGCGATGGCATGCGGCGTGCTCAGCAGCAGCACAGACGCAAGCAGGACATGGAACAGTTTCACGGGGTGCTCTCCTCGGATGAATCGTTCGCATCGGATTTCTTGTTGTCGGCATTGCCAAAGATGAACTTGGAAATCAGGTCTTCAAGCACGACTGCCGACTGGGTCAGCAGCATGTCATCGCCATCGGCCAGCGGCTCAGGGTCGCCGCCCGGCGTGATGCCGACGTAGCGGTCGCCGAGCAGCCCGGCGGTGTAGATGCCTGCCGAACTGTCGCCCGGGATTTCACCCGCGCTGCGGCGCAATTCCAGCGTCACCACGGCCTCGAAGGTCAGCGGGTCCAACTGGATGTCGGCGATTTCACCCACCCGCACACCACCAATCTTGACCGGTGCACGCACCCGCAGTTCACTGATGTTGCTGAACCGTGCGGAGACTTGGTAGCTGTTGTCGTCGATTACCGGCAGCCGGCCATTGGTGGACGAGATCGCCAGCACCATCAGGGTGGCGAACGCGAGCAGCAGAAACACGCCGACAGCGAGATCGATACGGGATTTGGATGCACTCATGATCTGCCCATTACTTGAAAAGTGTTGCGGAGAGAATGAAGTTGAACACCAGCACCAGCAGCGAGCCGTTGACCACGGCCTGGGTGGTGGCGACCGAGGTGCCCTCAATGGTCGGCTCGGCATTGAAGCCGGTGTAAGTCGCCATCAGCGCGCCAATCAACCCGAACACGGCGCATTTGATGAACGCAACGACGAAGTCGTCGATGAAATCGACACTGGATTGGAGCGCCGACCAGAAATAGCCGCCATCCAGCCCCAGCAAATAGACCGCTTCAATGTAGCCGGCGACGATGGCGAAACTGCAAAAGAAGCCGCACAGCAACGGCATGCCGATGATTGCCGCCCAGAACCGCGGCACCACGGTTTTTGCGACCGGGTCGATGGCCATCAGCGACAGCGCGGCGATCTGGTCGGTCGCTTTCATCAGACCCAACTCCGCCGCCATCGAGGAGCCGGCGCGGCCGATGAACAACAGCGCGGTCAACACCGGGCCGAGTTCGCGATACAGCGACAGGCCGAGCAGGGTGCCGACCGAATTGGTGGCGCCATAGGTTGACAGGGTGCGATAGCCCTGCAGCGTCATCACCATGCCGACGAACGCGCCGCCGACGGCAATGATCGGCAACGAGCGCACCACCACCGAATACAACTGCGCGATCAAATCGGTGAGAAAGTCGCGGCGTGGCCGGCTGGCGCAGAAAATGGTGAACAAAAATCGGCCGGTATTGCCAATGGAGGCGACGGATTGCTTCATCTCATGCCCCCGTCAACACGGCTTGCCGCTTGGCATCGAACGGGATCGGGCCGTCTGGCTCACCGCGCAGGAACTGCTGCAGCAGCGGGTCGGTGGATGCCTTGAGCTGGTCCGGTGAGCCGTGAAAGGCGATGCCATGATTGGCAATCACCAGCACATTGTCGGCAATTGATAGCGATTCATGGATATGGTGGGTGATCACGATGCTGGTGATGCCAAGCGTTTTGTTGAGCCGGCCAATCAGCGAGACGATGACACCGACGGCGATCGGATCGAGTCCGGTCAGTGGCTCGTCGTAAAGCATCAGTGGTGGATCAAGCGCCAAGGCACGGGCGAGGGCAACCCGCCGCGCCATGCCGCCGGAGAGCTCGCGCGGATAAAGGCCCATCGCCGAGCGCAACCCGACCGCGTTGAGCTTGAGCTCGACCACGCGCCGGATCACGACATCCTTGAGCTTGGTATGCACGCGCAGTGGCAGCGCGATGTTTTCGGCAACGGTGAGATCGGAGAGCAGGCCATTGCCCTGCAACAGCACACCGATGCAGCGGCGGATGGCCATCAAGCCGCGATTGTTGCGCGGCATGGCGTGTTGCAGGATTTCGATGCTGCCGCGGGTCGGTTGCAGCTCGCCGGTCAGCGCGTGCAGCAGGGTCGATTTGCCGGCGCCACTGGGGCCGATGACCGCGGTGACCGAGCCCTTGGGCAACGCAAAGTTGATGTCATCGAGGATGACGCTGCCACCACGCTCGATGCGCACGCCAGCGAACACGCAGTCGTTGGTTGTGGCTGGCATGTCGCCATGGCCGGAATCAGCTGACAGCATGGATCATTCGTCCTCGTCGAGGCTGTCGTCATCTTGCAGGTAATCAGGCAACTCGTCGCGTGCGGTACGGTCATGGATCTGGAAATCACGGTTTTGCAGGTAGGCATCGCGAATCAACACATAATCATCGCCGTCGCCGCCACGCACCAGCTTTTCGCCGGCCAGGGCGCCAGCGCGCAGGTCGATCAGGTAAAGACCGAACACGTAGTAGCGCTCGGGCTTGTGCAGGTAACCGAACGGCGAAACCTGAAAATCACCGGCAAAGCCAAAAGTGTCGCGCAGCGTGCTTGGGCCCAGAAACGGCAGTTCGAAATAGCGCGAGTTATCCCAGCCCCACACCGCGAATGTCTGCCCGAGGTCTTCGCGGCGCAGCGGGATGCCGGCGTCGGTGGCCGGGTCGAACAGCCCGCCCAGACCAAGCGTGGCGTTGAGTGCGAAGCGGCCCAGTGCCGCACCCGCGGCGCCGGGCCGACCTTGCAGCAGGAAATGCACCGCACTCAACGGTTGGAACAGGTTGACGAAGACGTTGCTGATGCCGGTGCGGATCGGCTTTGGCGTGATCTTCTTGTAGCCCTTGGCGATCGGTTTGGCGAAGTTTTTGTCTACGGATCGGTTGAACCGGTGCATGCCACGGTTGTAGCCCTGCCACGGGTCATTGACTTCGACGTCCCGGACCGGTGCCTGATAGCCCTCTGGCGGCGGCGGCGCGACCGGCACTTGCGCCCACGCCATGGATGAGAACAGCAAGATGACGATCAAGCGACACAGTAAGGTCATGAGGGTGCCAGTGTGGGATGGGTTGGTCGGTTGCAACGCTGCTTGCCCCATGGTGAACCCGACCGTTCGCAGTTCACTGACCGCAACCGAGGCGGCAGGTTCCGTTCATCTGCGCGGTGGGGGTGCAATCGTTGCGCCGTTATCGGGTGGCAGGCCATGCACTCGTGCCCGGATGATGGCACGCCTGACCGACCGTGTCTGTCTGGTCTGGTTGGTGCCGGCGGTGGGACTCGAACCCACACTGTGTCACCACAAACGGATTTTGAGTCCGTCGCGTCTACCAATTCCGCCACGCCGGCAGCGAGGCGACATTATAGCGATGTGCGCGAGGCTGTATATAGCCTCGTGAGCATTGCGTTCATGTGCATCGTGGCCGGCGGCAGGCTGGTGGTGAGCATAGCGACCGAACCCCGGCGTGCCCATAGCTAGAGCAACTCGGGACGACGAGCTTGCGCAGCGCAGGTAGGTCGGATCAAGCGCCGCCAGGCGCGGATCCGACAGCTACTTGCACGGGGTGCAAGCGTCCGGCGTTACCGACGTCGGCTCCGGCGCAAGCGCCTTGCGCCGACCTACGACGCGGGCCTCGGGACTTGGGACGACAACCTCGCGAGATTTCGCTCCGGCTTTTCCGAGTTCCGAGTCCCGAGGCCTGGCTTCATTGGCGTCCTTTGCGGATACCTGCTTCTTCACTACCCGGCAACGGGCGCTGATCGGCGTCAATGCGCCCGATCAAAGCCCAGTTCGCGGGTGTCGCGGCGATACAGGTCGTCATGCAACGGCTGGAACACACAGCAACTGCGCATCTCGCCCTTGTACACATGCAATGACACCGCTGGGGTATCGGCGCTGGGATTGCGGATGGCGTGGTATTCGTAAGGCGGGATCAAACTGCCGGCGGAACCGAAGCCGGCATTGATGGTGCCGGCGGCGCGGAATGCACAGCCCTCGGCCTGCTCGCCGAGGAACTCGTATTGGGTGATTTCCAGTTGCCCATGCCAGACGCCCTCGACGCACCACATGCCGGCATGGTCATGGATCGGGGTGCCCTGGCCTGGCCCCCAGGTCATCGCGATCACGCTGTAGCCATGTTGCTCGCTGCGATAGAGCTCGCGCCGTGCGTAGTGGCCTTGCACCGGGTCGAGCACACAGGCCGGCAGGCGCACTTCGGGGTTGCGGATCAGGCTGCACATCGCTTCGCGCAGCGCATTTGCGACGCGGCAATCCTCGCGTGCGCCCACCGCGGCATCGATGCGTTCGATCAATGTGCGACAGCCGGGAAACGCCATGGTCAGCATGGATGGCACCTGGATTGCGATGGATGGGTGGCAACGGCCGGGTGATTGTAACGTGCGCCTACCGATCCGCCAAAAAGCCGGCAACCAGCGGGCCGAAACGCGCGATATCCACCAAAAACGCGTCGTGCCCCTGCGGCGAAGGCAATGCCACAAACTCGGCATTGCAACCACCTGCGACCAGGCCCTCGGCGATTTGTTCCTGTTGTTCCAGCGGAAACAGAATGTCGGTCTGCGCGCCAATCACCAGCGCGCGATGGATGTGCAGGCCGGCCAATGCGTGCAACACATCGCCACCGGCGTACTCACCCAGGTCGAACCAATCCATCGAGCGGCTGAGGTAGAGGTAGCAGTTTGGGTCGAACTGGCGCACGAATCGCCGCGCGTGGCCTTCCAGATAGCTTTCGACCTGAAACTCCATGCCGAACGGGTCGTCTTCGCGCGCCTCACTGTCCAGCCGCACGCGGCCGAAGCGGCCATGCCATTCCATCGCCGAGCGATAGGTGATGACACCGAGCTTGCGCGCCATGCGCATGCCGTTTTCCGGATAGCTGGCATCGGTGTAGTTGCCTTCATCCCATTTCGGGTCGAGCCGGATGGCCTCGCGCTGCAAGGAGCGAATGGCAATCGAAAACGGTAACGCCTGCGCGCTGCCGGAAATATTGATGTGCTTGCGCGCGCTGTCGGGAAAGCGATGGATGTAGGCGAGTGCCGCCATGCCACCCATCGAATTGCCAATCAGGCAGGCCAGTTGCGTGATGCCGAGGCCGCTGACCAGGGCGTGCGCGGCGCTGGCGCCGTCCTCGATCGACAGGTCCGGGAAGGCGAGGCGGTAGGTTTCGCCAGTGTCGGGGTTGACCGACGCCGGCCCGGTCGAACCTTTGCAACTGCCCAGTGCATTGGCGCAAATGACGAACCAGCGATCGGTGTCGATCGGCTTGCCCGGGCCGAGCATGGCCTGCCACCAGCCGTCGCTGCGATCCTCTGCATTGGCCGCGGCGTGGGCGCTGGGCGATAGCCCAGTGAGGATCAGAATCGCATTGTCGGCATTGGCGTTGAGCGCACCCCAAGTCTCATACGCCAGCCGCGCACCATGCAGGGCGCCGCCGCGTTTCATCGCGAACGGTGACGGCAGTGCGAAAAAGCGGCTGGCGGGCGGGATGAACTCGGTCATGGTGGGCTGCTAAGGATCGATGGCAGCCCCGAAGTGTACGCAAGATGCGCACCTTTGTGCCTACGCTGCTGGAAAAACGGAACCGTCAGTGCGTGTGGGCGCAAAGCAGGACGCTTTCGCCAACAACGCCAAGGAAAGCAACAGGGCAATGCGCTTCTTGGTGTTCTTGGCGCTCTTGGCGAGAGTACAGGTATGTGTGCCATGAAAGCCGTGCAGGTTGGTTCTGTGCCGTGATCGAAAACTCAACTTGCCTCGACCCGATCCACGCGCTGAAAACCGCGTGGCAACAGGTTGCCGCGGGTGGCACGCTGGCCGACATAGGCTTGCAAGTCGCGCCACGGCAGGATGTGCTTGCGCTGGCCGCAATACAGGGTCAGCTCGCCGCCGTCGCGCACACTGGCCACTGCCACCACCACTTCGTCGCCGCTCTTGAGTTTGGCCGGCGGAATCTGGATCAGTTTGTTGCCCTTGCCGCGATCGAGTTCGGGTAGCTCACGGATCGGGAATGCCAGCAGATGGCCGGCGCTGGTGATTGCCACCACCAGGTCGTGTTCCGCATCGGTGACCGCGGTTGGCGGCAGCACCCCGGCAGTGCCCGGGTTCAACAATGCCTTGCCAGCCTTGTTGCGGCTGCAGAAGTTGTCGAAGCGGGTGATGAAGCCGTAGCCGTGATCGCTGCACAGCAGGTAACGGGCGTCGGCTTCGGCGGCGGCGATGCCGACCACGCTGGCAGCAGCGGGCAGGGCGAAACGGCCAGTGACCGGTTCGCCGTTGCCGCGTGCCGAGGGCAGGGTGTGCGCGGCGGTGGAATAGGCTCGGCCGCTGGAGTCGAGAAATGCCGCCTGCATGGTGGTGCGGGCGCGCACCGCATGCAGCAAGCCATCGCCGTCGCGATAGCTGAGCGCGGCGGCATCGACATCGTGGCCCTTGCCGGCGCGAATCCAGCCTTTTTGCGACAGCACGAGGGTGATCGGCTCGCTCGGCACCAGTTCGGTGTCCGACAATGCTTGCGCACTCTCGCGTTCGACCAGCGTACAACGGCGCTCATCGCCGTATTTTTTGGCATCGGCCTGCAACTCGTCCCTGACCAGCTTCTTGAGCTTGGCCGGGGCAGCGAGAATGGCCTGGATCTTGTCGCGTTCCTTGGCCAGTTCGTCCTGCTCACCGCGGATGCGCATTTCTTCCAGACGTGCCAATTGCTTGAGCTTGGTTTCCAGAATGTATTCGGCCTGCACGTCATCCAGGCCGAAGCGTTCCATCAGCACCGGCTTGGGCTCATCCTCGCTGCGGATGATGCGGATCACTTCATCGAGGTTGAGAAATGCGATCAGCAGGCCGTCGAGCAGGTGCAGGCGGCGCTCGACCTTGCCCAGGCGATGGGTCAGGCGGCGGCGCACGGTGTCAACGCGAAAACGCAGCCATTCGCTGAGCAGCAGCTTGAGATTCTTGACCTGCGGCCGGCCGTCGAGGCCGATCACATTCATGTTGACGCGATAGCTTTTTTCCAGGTCCGTGGTGGCAAACAAGTGCCCCATCAATTGCTCGACATCGACCCGGTTCGAACGCGGCACCAGCACCAGCCGCACCGGCGTGGTGTGATCAGACTCATCGCGCAGGTCTTCCAGCCACGGCAGTTTCTTGGCACGCATCTGCTGCGCGATCTGCTCCAGCACCTTGCTCGGGCTGACCTGATACGGCAGCGCGGTGATGATGATGTTGGCGTTTTCGCGCGCATAGGTGGCGCGCGCGCGGTAGCTGCCATTGCCGGTTTCGTAAATCGCCAGCAGATCCTTGGCTGGGGTGATGATTTCGGCCGCGCTCGGGAAATCCGGGCCACGCACGTGCTCACACAAATCGCGCACGCTGGCTTGCGGGTTGTCGAGCAGGCGCAGGCAGGCAGCAACCACCTCGCGCAGGTTGTGCGGTGGCACATCGGTGGACATGCCCACGGCAATGCCCATGGTGCCGTTGAGCAGCAAATGCGGCAGCCGTGCCGGCAGCCAGCAGGGTTCTTCGAGGGTGCCGTCGAAGTTTGGCACCCAATCAGCGGTGCCGTGCGCCAGTTCACCGAGCAACGCCTCGGCGATCGGGGTCAGCTTGGACTCGGTGTAACGCATCGCGGCGAAGCTTTTGGGGTCGTCGGACGAGCCGAAATTTCCCTGGCCATCGATCAGCGGATAACGGTACGAAAACGGCTGCGCCATCAACACCAGCGCTTCGTAGCAGGCCGAATCGCCATGCGGGTGAAACTTGCCGATCACATCACCTACCGTGCGCGCCGATTTTTTCGGTTTGGCGCTGGCATTCAGCCCCAACTCGCTCATCGCATAGATGATGCGCCGCTGTACCGGCTTGAGGCCGTCGCCGATGAAAGGCAGGGCACGATCAAGCACCACATACATCGAGTAATCGAGGTAGGCGCGCTCGGCGTATTCGCGCAGCGGTATCTGTTCAAAGCCGTGAAACGCGGGGCGTGCAGAGTCGGTCATGTGTTGCGCAGTCGGTGCGTTGGAGACAGGGGCGCAATTCTACCTGTCGCGACGCATTTGCGGGTCGTGCAACGCGCTGGTGTGGGGTTGCGGTGGTCCCGGGCTACGCACTACGTGCTAACCCGGGCTACCGTCGTGATCGTGTAGCCCGGGTTGAGGCCGCAAGGCCAAAACCCGGGGCCACAACGGGCTTACCAGATCACCACACGGCTGTCGCCGTCGCGCACCATGGCATCACCCGTCTTGCAGGCGAACGCCTCGGCGAATGCCGGGATGTTCGATGGCGCGCCGATGGCGCGGAAGTTGGCTGGCGCGTGCGGATCGGTGGTCAGGCGCACCTTCAACTCTTCGGGCTTGAAGTTGCGCCGCCACACCACCGCCCAGTTCAGGAAGAAGCGCTGGGTCTGGTTATAGCCATCGATTTCACGGTTGGCTTCGGGATTGTCCGCCAACGCCTTTTGCAGGGCGTCGTAGGCCACCGAAAGGCCGCCAAGGTCGGCGATGTTCTCGCCCAGGGTGAGGCGGCCATTGACGTGGATGTCATCGACCGAGACGTATTGGTTGAATTGATCGACCAGCTTGCCGGTGCGCTCGCCAAAGCCCTTGCTGTCGGCCTCGGTCCACCAGTTGCTGAAATTGCCCTTGGCGTCGAAGCGGCTGCCCTGGTCGTCGTAGCCGTGGGTCATTTCGTGGCCAATCACCGCGCCGATACCGCCATAATTCAGCGCCTCGTCGGCATTCGGGTCGAAGAATGGCGGCTGCAAAATCGCGGCCGGGAACACGATTTCGTTGGCCAGCGGGTTGTAGTAGGCATTCACCGTCTGCGGGCTCATGCCCCATTCGGTCTTGTCGACCGGTTTGCCGATCTTGTCCAGTTCAAACCGGTAATTGAAGCGGCTGGCGGCGAGCAGGTTGGCGATGTAGCTGCTGCGATCGGTGCTCAGACCGGACCAGTCGCGCCACTTGTCCGGGTAGCCGATCTTGGGTGTGAAACTGGCCCACTTCTCGACCGCCTTGGCCTTGGTCTCATCGCTCATCCAGGCCAGATTTTCAATGCGCGCCTTGAGCGCTTCGCTGAGGTTGTGTACCAGATGCTGCGCCTGCGCCTTGGCTTCCGGCGAGAACGTGACATCGACATAGGCTTGGCCGAGTGCTTCGCCCATGTTCCGGTTGATGGTGTTGAGCACACGCTTCCAGCGCGGCTGCATTTCCTGCTGGCCGCGCAGGGTCTTGTTGTAGAAATTGAAGTTTTCCTCGGCAAAGGCGTCGGCCAGGAACGGCGCCGCTTCATCGATGGCATGGAAGCGCAGGTAGCTCTTCCAGGTGTCGATCGCGGTGTCGCTGATCATCGCGCTGACCTCGGCATGAAACTCGGGCTGTGCCAGCGAGAACAGTTCGGGTTGTGCCACGCCCTGCGATTCAAAGAACTTCGACCACGGGAAGTTGGGGGTCAGCGTGTCGGCATCGGCGACGCTGACCGGGTTGTAGAACTTGGAGACATCACGCGACATTTCCTCGCTCGACAGCGATACCTTTGCCAGTCGCTTTTCGAATGCCATGATCGCCGCTGCCTGCGCCTGCGCGGCCTCCGGGCCGGCACCGGCCAGCATCAGGACCTTGGCGACATGCAGGACATAGGCTTCGCGCGCCGTGACGTAGTCGGCGCGGTCCTCCAGATAGTAGCCACGGTCGGGCAGGCCGAGGCCGCCCTGGGTGGCGTAGGCCATGTTCATGTCGGAGTTCTTGAAATCCGCTTGCGGCCCGAAGCCGAACAACATGCCATTGCCGTCGGCATAGCTGGCGCGCAGGTAGTCGGCCAGGCCGGCGGCGTCGCTGATTGCGTCGATCGGATCGAGCAGCGGCTGGATCGGGGCGATGCCGGCGGCATTGATCGCCGCTTCGTCCATGCCGGTGGCCCACAGGTCGCCGATCTTGGCCGCGATCGAGCCGGCCTCCGGCGCATTGGCGGCCGCGTGTTCAACGATGGCGCGCTGGATTTCCAGCGAGCGCTCGGCCAGCAGCTCGAAACTACCCCACGAGGTGCGGTCGGCCGGCACCGGGTTGGCGGCCAGCCAGGTGTTGTTGGCGAAGCCGTTGAGATCGCTGCACACCGGCGTGCTGGCATCGAGCTCGGTGATGTTGAACTGGCTGAGCGGTGTTTTCAGATCGAGTACCAGCGGTGGCTTGGCTGGCGCCTCGGCCGTTGCCGACGGCTCGGGACTCTTGGAGCAGGCAGCCAGTGCCAGCATGACGGAAACCGCGAGGATGGAGCGAATGGCAGTGGGTTGCTTCACGAGAGACTCCCTGGTCGATGAGACGGCCGCTGCACGGCCACGAATGGTTAACATGCAAGTGTGCGCGGAGCCGCACGATTTGTCATGTGTGGGAGGTCATGCAAGTCGCCTGGTGGCGATTTTGTGGGGGCCTGCCCGAGATCAAGTCTGCGGCAGGCTCTGTCGGCGAGCGGCTGATCGTTGGCACGGGGGAAAATTCTCTGCCCAAATGCATACGACTGGGCTACCATGAAGGGCCGTTGCCGTCCGCCGCGAATCGGTTTTCTTTTCGTTTTTACTGGGCAATCCCTCCCCGAGCCGAGATTTCAGCATGCGCAAGACCAACAACCTTTTGACTTTGGCGATTGCCGCTGGCCTGGCGTTGTCGCCGTGGCAAGCGTTGCCGGCGAAATCGCCGCGCGCTGCCGCGCTGGCTCCCGATGCCGAGGGCCGCAGCACCTGGATCGTGGTGTTCGCGGAACCGGCAAT
>PFJA01000248.1:0-527 GCA_002782905.1 Lysobacterales bacterium CG_4_10_14_3_um_filter_64_11 | reverse complement strand
GACCTCAACGCGCCGGCGTCGCGCGCCTATGCGGCCTATCTGGCCGACATGCGCAACGAGCGCCTGACCCGCGCCGAAGTCGCGTTCGGCCGGCCGTTGACCCCGGGATTCGTCTACGACGTGGTGCTCAACGGCGTAGCGCTGCAACTGACTGCCGACGAGGCGACGCGCATGGCAACCCTGCCGGGTGTCAGCACGGTAATGCCGAACTGGGTGTCCAAGCCGTTGACCGATGCCGGCCCGCGCTGGATCCGAGCCGATCAGGTGTGGAATGGAACACCCGGTTTCGCGTCGCGCGGCAAGAACGTGGTGGTTGGCGTGATCGATACCGGCGTCAACGCCGGGCATCCGATGTTCGCCGCCAGCAGCGGCGGGGTGCCGATCAGCAACCCGCGGTCGGGTTTTCTCGGCTTGTGCGCCAGCGGCGGCGCTACCTGCAATGGCAAGCTGATCGGCATCTACGATTTCACCACCGGTAGCGAAGACAACGAGCCGAACAATGGCCTCGATGTGGACGGCCACGGCAG
>PFJA01000059.1:5212-6377 GCA_002782905.1 Lysobacterales bacterium CG_4_10_14_3_um_filter_64_11 | reverse complement strand
AAACTGAGTTGGTTTGGCCGGGGAAATATAATGAGGATGGAACACGAAAAGAAGTAGAGCGTGTCAGCTTGCCCTTTCAGGTCATAGAGACAATCAAGGAAGCTCGTGCCACCAGAGAGGCAGCCAAGAAGCCCAAACAAAAAACACTCTTTGATATTTGGGAGGCCAAAGAAGGAGAGACTTTTGAAGAAGGGTGGAAGAACAAACTCATTTGGGGTGAAAATCTCCTCGTAATGAACTCTTTGCTTGAAAACTTTGCGGGGAAAATCGATCTTATCTATATTGACCCACCGTTTGCAACAGGAGCAGATTTCACTTTTACTACGCAAATAGGCGATAGTGATTTAGAAGTTACCAAAGAGCAATCTGCCATCGAAGAGAAAGCTTATCGTGATACGTGGGGAAAAGGTACAATTTCGTATCTTCAAATGATTTCAGACAGGCTAAAATTAATGCATGAGCTTCTCTCTGAAAAGGGGAGTATTTATGTTCACTGCGACTGGCGTATGAATAGTGCGGTACGATTTATATTGGATGAAATATTTGGTCAGGCAAATTTTATTAATGAGATTATTTGGCATTATAGAAGATGGAGTAACGTTGCCACTACTTTTCAGAAGATGCACGACAATTTACTCTTTTTTCAAAAATCTGAAAAAAGGACTTTCAATTTACTGTATCAAGAATATGCGCATCCAGAGTGGATTGAGGAGACGGTGCGTGGCTTTGTTGATGGAAAGTTAATTCGTTTAAAAGATGAACACGGTAATTATGTAAAAAGAGAAAAAGAGAATATAGGTGTACCAATGCATGATGTTTGGGAAGACATAAATTTTATTGGACCCACATCGAAAGAAAGGATTAGTTATGCTACTCAAAAGCCAGAATCATTAATAGGGCGCATCATAAGCACCTCAACATCGTCTGGTGATCTCATAGCCGATTTATTTTGTGGATCAGGGACAACCATGTCTGCTGCAGAAAAACTTGGTCGGCGCTGGATTGGGTGCGATCTTTCTCGTTGGGCAATCCATGTTAGTCGGAAACGTCTCCTCGAAATTGAAAATTGTAACCCTTTTGAGGTTCTTAACCTCGGTAAATATGAGCTCAAGTACTGGCAAGGTGTGACATTCGGCGATAGGAAAACATCTGATCAGCAACTCGC
>PFJA01000059.1:0-5081 GCA_002782905.1 Lysobacterales bacterium CG_4_10_14_3_um_filter_64_11 | reverse complement strand
GCTACCAGCCGCCGTATCCGCGCCCGATTCCGCCGGCCAACCGTCCGGGCAAGGCCCGCCGCAGCGACGGCTCGCTCGATGCCGCCCCGCTCGGCTACATCCACGGCCCGGAGGATTTGCTGGTGGACGAACACGGCCAGCCGCGCCGGATCGACCACGCGTTTTCGTGGGCCTACCCGCTGGCCGCGCACGGCATGATGCACACCGTAATCCGCAATGCCTGGGCCGGCGACCCGTACCCAATCGACACCCTGTTCCTGTTCATGGCCAACATGAGCTGGAACTCGGCGATGAACACCGCGCAGACGATGCACTGGCTCACCGACAAGCACGCCAACGGTGAGTACCGCATCGCGCACATCATCTACGCCGATGCCTATGCTTCGGAGATGGTGGCTTATGCCGACCTGGTGCTGCCCGACACCACCTATCTGGAACGCTTCGATGCGATTTCGTTGCTGGATCGACCAATCTCCGATGCCGATGGCGTGGCCGATGCGATCCGGCACCCGGTGCTGCAACCGGAAACCGAAAACGGCGCACGTGACGTGCGTGGTTTTCAATCAGTGTTGCTGGATCTTGGCGCGCGCCTGAAGCTGCCGGGCATGGTGACCGCCGACGGCAGCCCCAGCTACCGCGATTACGCCGATTACATCGTGCGCCACGAACGTGCGCCGGGCGTCGGCCTGCTTGCCGGCTGGCGCGGCGATGGCGGGCAACACGGCAAGGGCGCGCCCAACCCCGGCCAGCTCAAACGCTATATCGAAAACGGTGGTTTTTGGCGCGCCGAGGTGCCGCTCGCCGGCCGTTACTACAAGATGGCCAATCGCGATTACTTGCGCTGGGCACAGGGCATGGGCCTGATTGCCAGCGCCGAACCAATCACCCTGCAACTGTATTGCGAGACCTTGCAGAAATTCCGCCTCGCCGGGCAGGGCCATGGCGCGCACACGCCACCGCCGCAACATCGGGCCCGGGTGGTGCAGTATTTCGATCCGTTGCCGATCTGGTATGAGCCGTTCGAGGGTGCGCAGGTCGCTGCCGAGTTTCCGCTCAGCGCAATCACCCAACGCCCCATGTTCATGTACCACTCTTGGGGTTCGCAGAATGCCTGGCTGCGCCAAATCGCCACCCGCAATTATCTGTACCTGCACCCGGATACCGCCGCACGCTTCGGCGTTGGCAATGACGATTGGGTAGCGCTGAGCTCGCCGCATGGGCAGATCGTGGTGCCGGTGCGACTGGCGGCCAATGTCCAGCCCGATACCGTGTGGACCTGGAACGCGATCGGCAAACGCCGCGGTGCGTGGCGTTTGCACAAGGATGCACCAGAAAGTGCGCAGGGCTTTTTGCTCAACCATCTGATTGGCGATCGCTTGCCCGACGACCGCTACGCCAACGCCGATCCGATCACTGGCCAGGCGGCGTGGTTCGACCTGCGCGTGCGTCTGCAACGCGTCGCTGCGCCGGATGGCGAATCGCACCCGCAGTTTGCCGCGCTGCACTTTGTCGCGGCGGACAACCGACCGCTGCGTTATCGCGGCGATTCAACCACGCGCCACACAGGATCGACGAATGGGTATTGATGCCATCCTGACGCTGGCGGTGGTCGTCGTCGCCGCCACCTTGTTCATCAGCGAAAAGCTGCCCAGCGATGTGGTGGCGCTGCTGGTGCTGGCCAGCCTGCTGGTGCTGCAACTGGTCACCCCAGCCGAGGCGGTGTCGGGTTTCAGCAGCCCGGCCACCATCACCGTGGCGGCAATGTTCGTGCTCAGCAGCGGGCTGTCGGCCAGCGGTGTGGTGCACGCCATGGGCCGGCTGGTCGCACGCGTGCGGCGGCCACTGCCAATGACGTTGCTGGTGATGGCGCTGGTCGGCCTGTTGTCGGCATTCATCAACAACACCGCGGCCGTGGCCGTGTTCCTGCCCATCGTGCTGGCATCCACGGCGGCCAATCGCATCCCCGCCTCGCAATTGCTGATCCCGATGTCCTATGCCGCACAGATGGCCGGTGTGTGTACCTTGGTCGGCACCTCGACCAACCTGCTGGTGAACTCGCTGGCACGCAATCTCGGCCATCCCGGCTTTGGCCTGTTCGAGTTCACCCAGCTCGGCCTGATCATGCTTGCTGCCGGTTTCGTCTACCTGCTGCTGGTGCAGCGCTGGCTGTTGCCGCACGCGCACAACAGCGAGACCGATGACGACGATCAACTGGGCAAGTACATCAGCGAACTGCAGGTGCCATCGAACTCGCCGCTGATCGGGCACAGCGTCGCCGACGCCAAGCTGGGTGAGCGTTATGGCGTTTTCGTGCTGGAACTGCTGCGCGTTGACAACGCGGTGGCACAGCCACGCGCGGAAACGATCCGCGCCGGTGACGTGTTGATCGTGCGCGGCGACTGGAGCCGGCTCAGCGCCGTGATCGACAAGAACCGCTTGCAGACCGCGCCGGATTTCCAGCCGATCGATCCGGGCAACGGCAACACCCAGCCAGTGTTGGCCGAAGTGATGATCGCGCCGGGTTCGGCACTGGTCGGCCACACCCTGGTGTCGCCAGAATGCCATTGGCACTACCGCTCGGCGATTCTGGCGATCCACCGGCGCGGTGATGTGCTGCGCAGCAAACTGCGCGATGTCCGCCTGCGCGTGGGCGATGTGCTGCTGCTGCGCGCGCCGGGCAATGAACTGCCATCGTTGCGGCGCAACCCGGCGCTGCTGGTGCTGTCGGCGCGCGAGCACCGGGTCTTCATGCCGCGCCAGGCACTGCTGACCATCGCCATCATGGCGACAGTGATGGCCGTTGCCGCGCTCGGCTGGTTGCCGCTGGTGGCGGCGGCGATCCTCGGCTGCATCGCGCTGGTGGCAACCCGCTGCATCGACAACAATGCCGCCTATGAATCGATCGATTGGCGCGTGATCATGCTGCTGGCCGGGGTGATACCGCTCGGCATCGCCATGCAGAAGTCCGGCCTTGCCCAGTTCATCGCCACCCATCTGCTCGGCTTCGTCGGCGACTTCGGGCCGCTGGCCGTGCTGGCCGCGGTGTACCTGCTGACCGCGGTGCTGACCGAACTGATGAGCAACAACGCCACCGCGGTGCTGATCACGCCGATCGCCTATTCCACCGCGCTGGCGATGGGCCTGAGCCCGACCCCGTTCCTGATTGCGGTATTGTTTGCCGCCTCCACCAGCTTTGCCACCCCGATCGGGTACCAGACCAACACCATGGTCTATAACGCCGGCAACTACCGTTTTACCGATTTCATGCGAATCGGCATTCCGCTCAACCTGCTGTTCTGGGTGTTGTCGGTCATCTTCATCCCGCGCTTTTTCCCGTTCTGATCACCATGACCGCATTACCCAGGCAACCCGGCAAACGCCAACTCGGTCTGGTGATCGACCTCGACACCTGTGTCGGCTGCCATGCCTGCGCGGTCGCGTGCAAGCAGTGGAACAGCACCGGCAGCGGCGGCCCGCTGAGCGACATCGACCCTTACGGCAAGGCGCCGGATGGCGTCTGGCTCAACCGGGTACACAGCTACGAGGTGGCCGCCGACAGCGCCCGCGGACAACCCGCCACCACCCTGCATTTTCCGCGCAGTTGCCTGCACTGCGCCGAGCCGGCCTGCGTCACGGTGTGTCCCACCGGCGCCAGCTACAAGCGCGCCGAGGATGGCATCGTGCTGGTCGATGAAAGCAAGTGCATCGGCTGCAAGCTGTGCAGTTGGGCCTGCCCGTACGGCGCGCGCGAATATGACGAAGTCGCGGGTGTGATCAAAAAATGTACGCTGTGCGTGGACCGCATTTACAACGAACAGCTTGATGAAACCGAACGGGTGCCGGCCTGCGTGCAAGCCTGCCCCACGCGGGCACGCCACTTCGGCGACCTGGGCGATCCCGATTCAGCGGTATCGCGGCTGGTGGCCGAACGCAGCGGCCGGGATCTGATGCCCGAGTTGGGCTATCGGCCGACCAACAAATACCTGCCGCCACGCCCGCGCCGCGCCGCTGGCAGCGCCCCGCCGGCTGCCGAAACGCTCGACCCACAGGCGCTGCCGCCATTGTTGCGTTGGCTCGACCGCGTGCTCAGCCGATGATGTCCCGACTCGCCCGCGCATTCCGTTCGCAGACACTATGAAACCCGCGTTTTCCGTCATTTTTTTTACCACGCTCTCGGGCGCCGGCTATGGCATGTTGTTTTGGCTGGGCTTGCACTACGCGTGGTCGCCGCTGCCGCTCAGCCGTGAGTTCGCAGCGATCCTGTTTGCACTGGCACTGCTGCTGATCAGCATCGGCTTGCTCAGCTCGCTGCTGCACCTGGGCAAGCCGGCCCGTGCCTGGCGGGCGCTGAGTCAATGGCAAAGTTCGTGGCTATCGCGTGAGGGGCTGCTGGCGATGACCAGCTATGCACCGGCGCTTGGCCTGATGGCCTTGATCTGGCTCGGCGCGCTGTCGCTGCCGGCGCAGGCACTGGGCGCTCTGCTGGCGCTGATCGCGCTCGCCACGGTGAGCGCCACCGCGATGATTTATGCCTCGCTGCGCACCATCCCCGCGTGGCACGACTGGCGCGTGCTGCCGGTGTATCTGCTTTACGCCGTGCTCAGCGGCGGCCTGCTGCTGATGACGTTGTTGTCGTTGACCGGCTGGCGGCCGGCCAGCGCCGTGCTCTACGTTGCCGCTGCCGGCCTGATCGCGCTGACTGCGCTGAAGCTCAGCTATTGGCAGGCGCTGGTCACGCTGGAACACACCCCAGAGCCGGCCAGCGCGCTCGGGCTTGCGCCCGGCAGCGTCGTGCACGCATTCGAGCGCCCGCATACCGAGCGCAGCTTCATTACCCGCGAAATGGGTTTTGTGCTGGCGCGCAAACATGCACGCGTGCTGCGCCTGCTGGCAATCGTGCTGAGTGCACTGCTGCCATTGCTGGCGCTACTGATCAGCCACCGCCTGGCAGCGCCTGCCGGCGTGCTGGCCAGTGCGGTGCTGGCCATGGGGTTGGGCGCCGTGCTGGAACGCTGGTTGTTTTTTGCTGAAGCCCGGCACGTGGTGATGCGTTATTACCCGTGAGCGGTATCGGGTTTCGC
>PFJA01000272.1 GCA_002782905.1 Lysobacterales bacterium CG_4_10_14_3_um_filter_64_11 | reverse complement strand
TGTGAAAGCCGTTGGAATGCGCACTGATCCCGCGCATCGCGTGCATCGCCACCGGCCGGCCGATCATCTCGGCGTGCTCCACACCGTGCACATCGGTCCAGCGGATCGGCAGCCGCAGATCACTATCGAACGCCGCCTGCGCCAGTTCCTGCGCCAACCGGCGGATGGTGTCGGCGGGCACCCCGCAGCGCTCGGCCACCACCGCCGGCGCGTACTGCGGGTCGAGATAGCGCTCGACCACCAGATGCAATGCCGGCACCGCCAGGCGGCCATCGGGCAGGGTGTATTCGCCGACCACCAGCGGCGCGATGCCGGTTGCCTGCGCGGGGGCGAAGCGCTGCCCGCCCGTGTCATCGCGCAGCGCACACAACTCACGGCCCTGTGCATCGCGCGCAAACAGGCCGTCATCGCTGGCGCCCGGGTCGCGGAGCACCAGCCAGTGCGCATTGCTGTAGCGCACCAGATAGTCCAGATCGATGCGGTCGGTACGCAGCAGTTCGTGGATCAAGGCAAACGCCAGCAGGCCATCGGTTCCAGGGCGAATGCCGACCCATTCATCGGCAATCGCGCCGTAACCAGTGCGTACCGGATTGATCGCCACGATCTTGGCGCCGCGTGCCTTGAGCTGGCCCAGGCCGAGCTTGATCGGGTTGGAATCGTGATCTTCAGCCACCCCCCACAGCATCAGGTAGCGGGTGTGCTCCCAGTCGGGCTCACCAAACTCCCAGAAGCTGCCGCCCAGCGTGTACAGCCCGGCGGCGGCCATGTTGACCGAGCAAAAACCCCCGTGCGCCGCGTAGTTGATGGTGCCGTACTGCTGCGCCCACCAGCCGGTCAATGCCTGGCTCTGGTCGCGGCCGGTAAAAAACGCCAATTCATCGGGGTTGCGTTCGCGGATTGCGCCCAGCCAACCGGCAGCGATCGCCAGCGCCTCATCCCATTCGATTTCGCGGAACTCGCCAGCGCCACGTTCACCGACGCGCAGCAGCGGCTTCTTCAACCGTGCCGGCGAATTGTGCTGCATGATCCCGGCCGCGCCCTTGGCACACAGCACCCCGCGATTGACCGGGTGCGCCGGATTGCCCTGAATATAATGTAGCTTGCCATCCTTCAACCACACCTTGATGCCACAGCGGCAGGCGCACATGTAGCAGGTGGTGGTCTTTACCGTGTCGCCGGGCGAGGGCGACAGATCGAGGACGGGTTCGGACATCAGCATTGGGTGACCCTTGGGCACAGGC
>PFJA01000049.1 GCA_002782905.1 Lysobacterales bacterium CG_4_10_14_3_um_filter_64_11 | reverse complement strand
CCATGTGCTCGGGGCGGCCGACGGCATCGATCAGATCGGCGCGCGCCATGCTGCGCGTGCTCAGCATGGCGTGGCGCGGCAGCGCCAGCAGCGCGTGCAGCCAGGCCAATGCACGTGGCAGCAGGGCATCGGCCTCGGCCAGTTCATCGATCAGGCCAATGCGCTGTGCGTGGCTCGCTTCCAGCATTGCGCCGGAAACCAGCAAGCGTTCGGCGCGGTAGCCGCCGATCACGCGGCGCATCAGGTATTGCACGCCCTCGGGCACCACCAGCCCCACCTGCACTTCATTCAGGCCAATGGTGTAGGCGCGGCGCTCGTCGCCGGGCACCATGATGCGGTAATCGCAGCAAAGCGCCAGCACCGCACCACCGGCGGGGCTGTGCCCACCCACTGCGGCGACGATCGGTATCGGCGAGCGCGCCAAGGCCGCCATTGCGGTGAAAAACGTGCCCCAGGCCGCGGCCAGTGCCGAGCGCTTGAGTGTCATCAAATACGGCACGTCAAGGCCAGCCGAAAACACCGATGGCCCGCCCGACAGGATCAGGCCGCTCGCCCCGCGCGCTGGCGCCTGTTCGATTGCCTCGCGCAATTGGGTCAACAGTTCGGGATTCAGCGCATTGACCGGTGGCCGCGCCAAGTGTACTTCCAGGATGTCGCCGTGTTCGATCTGGGTAATCATCGTGCCGGGTTCCAAGGGCAAAAGCCATACGATAGCGTATTCACGATTCCTTGCGTTGCTTGCAATACAATGGGCAGATGCGAATCTTCAATATGTCTGCCATGGTGGTGTTTGCGTTGATGCCTTGGCCGGCCTTGGCGCAGCAAGCGGCGGTCGAGGCCAGCGCTGCCTGGGTTCGTCGTGCGCCGCCCGACGCGATGATGCTGGCCGGTTACCTCACCCTGACCAACACGGGCGATGCACCCGCCGAGCTGGAATCGGCGCACAGCGATGCGTTTGGCTCGGTGGAGGTGCATCGCACCGTGATCGTCGATGGCATCAGCCGCATGCGCGCGGTGCCGAGCCTGCGGATCGCGCCTGGCGAATCGGTTCGGTTCAGCCCCGGTGGCATGCACCTGATGTTGATGCAGCCCGTCGCGCAATTGGGTGAGCGC
>PFJA01000203.1:1595-5966 GCA_002782905.1 Lysobacterales bacterium CG_4_10_14_3_um_filter_64_11 | reverse complement strand
GCCCGTACACCACCTTGATCGACGAATTGCCGAACGGCGCGGTGTACCAGGCCGGTTTCCGCAATTCCGATCTGGCCGCCAACCCGTTCGACAACGCCACCGGCCAGGCCGATCAGACCACCACCACCAATTCGGCCAAGGGCATCGCGGTCACCGCCGACTATGCGTTCAACGAAAATGTTGCGGCCAAGCTGATTTTCAGTGACCGCCATTCCGAGTACGAGGCCGGGCTTGATGACGACAGCCTGTTCGTGAACTTCCTGACGTTCCCGGAAGTGGGTGAGGCCGACCAGACCTCGGCCGAGCTGCAGATCAGCGGTAGCTACGAGCGCTGGGATTTCATCACCGGCCTGTACTACTTCACCGAAGACGGCTTCGCCCGCCAGGACGACACCGTATTCACCTTTTTCCCCGGCAACGATCTGCTCACCCAGGATACCGAAAGCAAGGCGGTCTATGCCAACGTCGGGTTTCACGTCAATGAGCGTCTGCGGCTGGCGGGTGGCTTGCGCTACACCGAGGACGACAAGAAAGCCGGCTTCAACATCAACGACAGCCTGATCGATGCCACAGGCCAGCGCGACTGGAACCAGGTCAGTTGGGATGTTTCGGCAACCTATGATCTCAACGAGTACATGAGTACCTACGCGACCATCCAGAACGGCTATCAGTCGGGCCAGTTTCCACCGCGTCCGTTCTGCCTGTTCGGGTTCCTTGATGTCAGCCAGCCCGGCAATGTGGCCACGCCGAACTGTTTCGCGGCCAACGACAACGTTACCGCGATCAACTACGAGATCGGCCTGAAGGGTGAGCCGTTCAGTTTCCTGAGCATGAGTCTGGCCGTGTTCCTCACCGATTACACGGACCTGCCGTATCAGGTCAGCACCACGGCCGGCGCCGGTTTCGACACCCGCAACATCATCGTCGATCAGCAATCCATCGGTGTGGAGTGGGAAAGCACGCTGTGGTTGAACGAGGATTTTTCGGTTCACGCCACCGCCGGTTATATCGATGCCGATGTCGATGATCCGGTGGCGGTGGCACCGTTGACACCGAAACTGACGGCGTCGCTCAGCCCGGAATACACCTGGCGCATGGGCGATAACGGCGATCTGAGTTTTCGCGCCGACTACTCGTACCGCGACGGCATGAACGGCGAGCCAACCGCCGATCCGGGCCGCTTCACCCGTATCAAGAGCCGCAGCCTGACCAATCTCAACGTCACCTACGTTCCCGAAGGGGCGGGTTGGACCGTGGCCTTGTACGGCACCAACATCTTCGACAAGCGCTATGACAATGCGCGCCTGAACACCGGCGACTACGTGTTGCAGATTCTCAGCAACGACGCCAGCGAGTTTGGTGTGCGTTTCACCAAGTATTTCGGCCGCTAAGCAGCGATTGCGGTAGTGTTGTGCAGCCGGCGGCGCCCTGCCGCCGGCTGTGATCGTCTGCATTGTCGGTGTATGCCTGTTCGCCATTGGCCCGCTGCGATACCGTTGGCGGATGCTGGTTAGTGCGATTTCTCGCGTTGCGGTGTTAGCGTGTAAAGGGGGTTTTCCCTGATACCGCGGAGCGCCACGCGATGAAAGCATCTGATCTGTTGGTTCAATGCCTTGAGAACGAGGGCATCGAATACATCTTCGGGGTACCCGGCGAAGAGAATGCCGATTTCATGGTGTCGCTGGAGAAGTCAAAAAAAATCCGCTTCATCCTGACCCGGCATGAGCAGGGTGCGGCATTCATGGCCGAGATCTATGGCCGTCTGACCGGTAACCCCGCCGGCTGCCTTGGCACGCTGGGGCCGGGTGCAACCAATCTGCTGACCGGCGTTGCCGATGCCAACATGGACCACGCGCCGCTGCTCGCGTTGACCGGGCAGGGCGCCACCACGCGTCTGCACAAGGAATCGCACCAGATCATGGATGTCGTGCAGATGTTCGAACCGGTGACCAAGTGGAACACGTCGATCCGTAGCGCCGATACCATCCCCGAGATTGTGCGCAAGGCGGTGCGTGTGGCGCGTTCGGAAAAGCCCGGCGCCGTACACATCGAGCTGCCCGAGGACGTGGCCAGGCAGCAGTCCGACGCGCAGCCGCTGTCGGTACACCGCTTTCGCCGCCCCGGGCCCGACAGCAAAATATCGGATCGCGCCTTCGCGTTGCTGAAACAGGCCAAGCGGCCGGTGGTGCTGGCTGGCAATGGCACCTTGCGCAAACGCGCGAGCAAGCAGCTGCGGCTGTTTGCCGAGGCCACCGGCATCGGCGTGCTGTCCACGTTCATGGCCAAAGGCACGGTCGACATGGATGCCGACTACAGCCTGTTTACCGTGGGGCTGGGCAGCAAGGACTTTCCGACCCTGGCGATTGATGATGCCGACTTGGTCATCACCATGGGTCTTGACATGGTGGAGTATCACCCGAAGCTGTGGAACCCCAAGTCCGACAAGCACATCATCCATGCCGACTTTTTGCCGGCCGAAGTGGACGCGCACTACAACCCACAAGTTGAACTGGTGGGCGATTTGGCGCAGACCCTGTGGATGCTCAACGAGCGGGTGCGTGCGCATGGCGCGTTCGATTTCGATCTGAGCCGGCAACGCGATCTGCGCCATCGCATGCTCGACGAGTTTCGCATGCATGCCGATGACGATGTGGAAGGCCCGATCCGGCCGCAAAAGCTGTTGTGGGACGTGCGCCAGGTGCTGGGGCCACACGATATCGTGCTGTCCGATGTCGGCGCGCACAAAATGTGGATCGCGCGCAACTATCAATGCCACGAGCCCAACACCTGTCTGATCCCGAACGGCTTTTGCTCGATGGGGTCGGCGCTGCCCGGCGCAATCGCCGCGCACTTGGTGCATCCGGAGCGCAAGATTCTGGCCATCTGTGGCGATGGCGGATTTTTGATGAACGTGCAGGAAATGGAAACCGCCCGCCGCTTGAATGCCGATATCGTGGTGTTGGTCTGGGAAGACGGTGGCTATGGCCTGATCGCCTGGAAACAGGATAACGCGTTTCAGCATCACACCGATTTGTCGTTCGGAAACCCCGACTGGTTACAGTTGGCCAAGGCCTTTGGTTGGCGGGGCCATGTCGTCAACAAGAGTCGCGAGTTTGCGACGAGCTTGCGTCGCGCACTCGACGAACCCGGCCCCAGCCTGCTGGTGGTGCCGGTGGATTATCGCGAAAACCCGATTCTCACCAAGCGATTGGGTGAGATGTTTGGGGTCGCGGCGTGAACCTCATGTGGCGGCGGCCCCGTGTCCTTTGCTCGCGCCGGTTTTTTGCGGTGCGCAGCGGGCATTGCCTGCCGCCACCCCGTGATGGCGCGAGTGGTTGATTTGCACCTGCCGCAGTGCGTTTACGCCGCGATATTCCGGTGTGGGTAGTCGGCCTGACGATGCTGGAATGACAAGATGGCGGGCTTCACGATCACGCCATCGGCGATATTCACCGCGCGGCGGATGGTTTCGTCCTGCTCCCACCGCTCCCGGCCTGCCAGCATGGTGGGCAGATAGACGATCATGGCGGCGGAAATCGAGCGGGTAGCACTTTCCCACAGGTAGCTCGGGGTGTGATCGACAGCGTAGTAATCGACCACACCGCTTTTGAACATCGGTTTGGCGAAACTGGTTGGTTTGGCAAAGTAAAAGCCCATGCCTTCATCGCAACTGACATCGATGATCAGGCTGCCGTCCCGCAGACAGGATTTTTCGTCTTCGTTGACGAACATGATCGGATGTTCCGGATCCTGGAAGGTACCGTTGACGATGATGTCGGCCTGGGCGATCAGATCGGCAAGCGAGCTTTCGCTGCCGTCATGTTCGACCACCACGATGCGTGCTTCACCGGGTTGGCCATCGCGCAGCCGCACATAGTGGCAATCCAGCACTTCTTCGCGTACTTCGTGATCGGGGCGCTGGATACAGATGGTGATGTCGCGAAAACCATGCGCCTTGAGCGCATAGATGGCACCGCGGCTGACCGCACCAAAACTGAAGATGATGATCTTGCGCTGGTTGCCGTAATGCCCGTCGATGCCTTTGAGTTGCAGGGCGTGCAACACCGCGCAGTAGCCAGCCATTTCGTTGTTCTTGTAAAACGTGTGGCGTCCCATCTGGCCGTTGGGCGACCAGATATACATGTCCTCGAAAGCTACCAGGGTCAGTTTGCGATCAAGCGCTGCCTGGGTGATGGCGCGTTGCTGGGCACAGTGCGTATAGCCCCACAACACACCACCCTCACGCATTTCCTCAAGATCAGCCTGCATCGGCTTGGCGATGATGGCGTTGCCGATGTTGGCCAGTATTTCGTGCCGGCTGCTGATGCCGCCGCTCTGGCTGGCGAGCTGTGCATCCGATACGCCGAACGG
>PFJA01000203.1:1130-1514 GCA_002782905.1 Lysobacterales bacterium CG_4_10_14_3_um_filter_64_11 | reverse complement strand
GCGCCGCTCGTCGATCTTGCGTGAACTGCCAATGACGCCAAATGTTGTGGACATGAGTACTCCTTGGTGGCGCTGACGCTTCGCGCCGCGCAGCGATGCTGCGGGCAGCACCTGCCGCGTGCAGCATGTATCGGATCGTGCGCAGTTGCGCCGAACGGTTGCTTGCCGCAACACGAATGCATGGTTTGGCGAAGCACTATGCTTGCCGTGTGATCGCGTGTTGCCCAAGTGCAATGGAATTGCTGACGCGATCAGGATGTGGCGCGCATGGGCTGCGTGCGCGATCCCCGGGCGGGGAAGTATTCCGTGGCGAATCAGTGGCGTGTCGGTAGCCACCGTGCAGGTGCTGGACGAGGCGGTGCCTTGCTGTCCGGCGCTGACACA
>PFJA01000203.1:0-1118 GCA_002782905.1 Lysobacterales bacterium CG_4_10_14_3_um_filter_64_11 | reverse complement strand
AGACGGCCGATAACACACTATAACATCACGGCGTCGATGCCCGCGTGGGCTGACGCATCCAGCGCTGGCTTGCTGCGGCTGTGGCAACGTGCATTGTCGCGCAGTGGGGAAGCAGGTGATCCATTACAATCACGATCTACCCAGATATTTCGGAATGCCATGTCCAGCGAACTTCGCGATCGTTTGCGTACCACCATCGCCGCGCTACCCGACCCTCACACTGGCCAGCCACTGGGCGATTGCGTGCGTGCAGTCGCGCTCGACGGCGATCGTGCCGCGATCGAAATCGTGTTGGGCTATCCGGCCGCGGGCTGGCATGCCGCACTGGCGGAACAGGCGCGCGCGGCGGCATTGACCGTGCCCGGTATTGCCCAGGCCACAGTGGAAGTGAGTTCGCGCATTGCCGCCCATCGCGTGCAGAAAGAGCTCACGCCGATGCCGGAGGTGAAGAACATCATCGCGATCGCTTCGGGCAAGGGCGGCGTCGGCAAATCGACCACCGCGGTGAATCTGGCGTTGGCCTTGCAGGCCGAAGGCGCCAGGGTGGGCGTGCTCGATGCCGATATCTACGGCCCCAGCATCCCGATGATGCTCGGCCTGAGCGGTCGCCCGGACAGCCCGGATGGCAAGAAGATCACACCCAAGATCGGCCATGGCCTGCAGGCGATGTCGATCGGCTTGCTGGTGGGCGACGACACGCCGATGATCTGGCGCGGGCCGATGGTGACCCAGGCCTTGCAGCAATTGCTGGGTGAAACGCAGTGGCAGGGGCTGGATTATCTGATCATCGATCTGCCGCCGGGTACCGGCGATATCCAACTTACCTTGGCGCAGCGGGTACCGGTGTCGGCCGCGATCATCGTCACCACGCCGCAGGACATCGCCCTGCTCGATGCCAAAAAAGCGCTGAAGATGTTCGAGAAGGTGGAAGTGCCGGTACTCGGCATCGTCGAAAACATGGCGGTGCATGTGTGCAGCCAGTGCGGCCATGCCGAACATGTGTTCGGCGCGGGCGGTGGCGCACGCATGGCTGAGCAATACGGCGTGCCGGTGCTGGGCGCGTTACCGCTTGATATTCGCATCCGCGAACAGGCCGATGGCGGTACCCCGAGCGTTGC
>PFJA01000009.1:3531-6461 GCA_002782905.1 Lysobacterales bacterium CG_4_10_14_3_um_filter_64_11 | reverse complement strand
GGGTGGTGCCCGGAACATCCGACGCGATCAGCCGATCCTCCCCGAGAATGCGGTTGATCAGCGTCGATTTGCCGACATTCGGGCGACCGACCACGGCGATACGCATCACGCCCGGCGGCTGCTCGCTGGAATCAACGAGCGGCTCGGGCTCCGGCAGATGCACATCGATGGCTTCGAGCAGTTCGTCGATGCCGCTGCGATGCGCCGCTGACAAGGCAATCATCGTCGCGATTCCACAACCGGAAAACTCGGCGAGCACGATGTCCGAGTCCAGACCATCGACCTTGTTGACCGCCAGAATCACCGGCTTGCCGCTGCGCCGCAGGTCAGTGAGGATGGCCTGATCCGGGCCAAGCAGGCCGGCGCGGGCATCGACCACGAACACCAGTACCTGTGCTTCTTCGGCAGCGGCCATGGCCTGCTGCGTGGTGGCACCGGCGATGCCTTCGCTGTGCTCGGTCAGGCCACCGGTATCGACCACCGCGAATGGCTTGTTCTCGATGCTCCGGCACACGCCGTAGTGACGATCACGGGTTACCCCGGGTTCGTCATGCACCAACGCATCGCGGCTGCGGGTTAGCGCATTGAACAACGTGGACTTGCCGACATTCGGCCGTCCAATCAGCGCAACCAGCGCAAGCATGTGTGTTCTCCGTTTGCTCAGCGGCCAACAACACGATAAGCGCCGAGCGTGCCTTGCGTGTTTACCGCGTACACAACGCCATCGGGCGACACTTGCGGTGTGGCCCTGATCGGCCCCGGCTTTTTACCCAGGAAAGGAATCCGCATGCCGCCGCCGACGTGGACGCGGCCAACCGGTGCGCCGGTAAGCGCATCGAACCAGTGCAGGTAGCCATCGAGATCGCCAACGACCACATACGGGCCGGCCGCAACGGGGGTGGATACCATCCGATTGAGCAAGGCATCCTGTCGCCACAGGCCGGCACCGGTAGCGCGATCGAGCGCCAGCAGAACGCCATTGGCATCGGCGGTAACCACCTTGTCGCCCATCAATGCCATGCCCGCGTAGCCGGTGATATCGCGGTTCCACAGCGGTCGGCCAGTGGCAAGATCCACCGCCATCACCTGCCCCTTGATGCTGTGCGCAAATACGTCGGTCAAACCGACCTGGATATCGCCGTCGATATCGGCCATGCGTTCGAGTTCATTGCGACCATCGGGCGTCGCCACAGCGCGTTCCCAGATCGTGCCGCCATCGGCAATTCGCAGCGTCACCAACATGCCATCGGCGTAGCCAATCACCACGGCATCACGCGCCAATGCCGGCGGCGCATTGCCGCGGGTAGTCAACGGCGGCAGGCCGCGATCGAAAACCCAGACCCGCTTGCCATCGCCCAGATTGATGCCAAAAACCCGACCATCATTGCCCCGCACCACGGTATAGCCTTGTGCCACCACTGGCGCGGTGATGACTTCCGAGGACACCTTGGTGCGCCATATCTCAGCGCCCGAATCGGCATCCAGCGCAATCACGTCGCCTTCGAGGCTACCCATCACCAAACGGCCCGCGCCAACACCAGGACCGCCGGACAACGGCAGTTTGGTCTTGGCGCTCCACAACGGTTTGCCGGTCATGGCATCGAACGCCATCACTCGGCCATCGATATTGCTGGCGTAGATGCGGCCTTCGGCCAGCACCGGCGCCTGCCGGTTCCACAGATCGCCCTCACCGTCACCCAGCGACACACCCCAGATGCGCTCAATCGCGATCGGATTGTCCAGCTTGACCAGAGCCGCGGGTTCGTCCGGCTCGGGCGCCTTGTCGGACTTGCCGAACCAATTTTTTACCGTGCCACAGGCGGTGAGCAATGCCACCATCAAGAGCATTGCGCTTGCGCGCAAGACAAAAGGATGCATTGCTCAGGCCTCCGGCTTGGCGGCGACACCAAGATTGTCGAGCTTCATCTGTACGGTGCGCTGCACCGGCGAGCCGGCATCGAGCACGGTCAATGCCTTTTGGTACGCTGCACGGGCTTGATCCGGGCGCGCAAGTGCCGCATGTGCATCGCCACGCGCCTCATCGACCAAGCCAGCCAAATCATCGCTGATCGGCTGCAGCCCAGCCAACGCATCAGCCGGCTTGTCCAACGCCAGGTCAAGGCGCGCGATACGCAGTGCAGCCAGCGCTGCCAACGCCGGGTTTTGCCCGGACAGATCGACCGCCGCCAGCGCATCGCGCGCCGCTTGCGGTTCGCCCGCATCCAGTTTCACGCGGGCCAATTGCATGGCCGCCAACAGCGCGTATGGCGTATCGGCAAACTCGGTTCGCAGCGATTGCGCAATCGCGGCTACCGAGTCCGACTCTTTTGCGCTCGCCGCTTCGGTCAGCGTGCTGAACTGAACGGCCGCAGTGGTCTGATGTTCGTTGCGCGAGTTCTGCCACCAATTCCAAGCTGCGATCATGGCAACGCCCAGCGCCACCCCGGTCAGCATATTGCTGGCATTGTCTTTCAACCAGGCGCGCAGGCGTTCGCTTTGTTCGTGTTCGTCAAGAATTTCAATAGCCATGGGATCCCTGGATTCGGGTGATGCCCGAATGCGATAGTGGTCGGAATGTCGTTTGTCTCATTCGCGGGCTGGGGCCAGCGCGCCGTCAGAGGATATCGCAAAGCGAGCGACATCCGCGTGCTGGAATGCCGAGATATCGGTAGCAACGCCGTCGATGCTGACGACCACGCCGCTCGCGTTGCCCAGCGTGACATAGCCAACCTGAGCCAGCGGATAACGTCGTTCCTCGCCTCCGCCGATCAGCGCCTCATCGCGCAGGGTGCCATCGCGGGAGCGTATTTGCAGCCAGCTCTTTTTTTCGAAGCGCAACGCCAATCCGGAATCTGCTTCGGCACCTGAGGCGGCGAGCGTTGCGGGCGCTTGCGCGACCGTGTCGGCAGCTGGCGAGTCGCTATAAAAGC
>PFJA01000009.1:0-3483 GCA_002782905.1 Lysobacterales bacterium CG_4_10_14_3_um_filter_64_11 | reverse complement strand
CTGCCGGACCCGCATCGAACGCCGCGCCGGCGGCCGATGATGACGCGTTGTCGCCAGTGTTCAACGCTGGCGACAACGGATCGATTCGCGTCAGTGAATGGGCTTGCTGAACCCCTGGCGCACTGAGCGCAAACCACACCACCGGGATGCCGATGGATGCGGTAAGAACCACATAGACCAGGCTGCGCGTCGAAAACTCCAGCAAACGTTGCAGCATGGAGCTGCGCACCATTGGCGCCAGCGGCGGAGCGCTGGTGCCGGCACAGCCATTGGCCAGTTCACATGGCAAGCCAAGCTCTCGGCAATAACTTTGCAGGTGGCCGCGCACATAAATCGGAGCGCCGAGACGGTCGTAGTGCTCGCTTTCAATATCCTCGATGACGCGGCTCAGCACGCGCATCCGTGCGGCGATGTCGGCAATCGAGTAACCCTTGGCGATCCGTGCATGACGCAGCTGCTGCCCGATGCTTTCCATAGCGTCGGCACCCTCGTTCGAGACTTGCGTGTTCATGGTTTCTTGTTCTCACCTGGCAAGGCGGATCGATACTCCGGAAACTGCTCAAGGAGCTGCTTGCGGTAGCGTTGTGCGGCCTCGTTATCCCCTCGGCCGTCTTCTACGTGCGCAGCAATATCCAGTAACACCGGGCCAACTGGGCCCAGGGCTTCGCGTCGCTGCACAAAGGCGCGCGCCCGTAAAAAATCACCGCGCCGCAGGCTGAGACTGGCCATGTCCTGCAGCACGTCGGTAAAGTTGGGGTCGATCTCCAGAGCACTCCGAAAGTAGCCCTCGGCACGTTCCAGCAGCCCCGCTTCAACCGCGCAACGCCCGGCATTGCCGTAGGCCATCGCGCGGGTCTTGTAGAACGGGTCGTCCAGCGCACGATCAAACCAGGCGAGGGAGTCAGCCGAACGCTTGCTGCGGCATAGCCAGGTTGCGTAGTTGTTCAACATCGCGCCGTCATTGGGCGCCAGCGCAACCGACTTTTCGTAGTATGGGCCAGCCAGCGCCGGGCGGCCGATGCGCTCATGGAGCATGCCCAGCATCGACTGGGTCTGGGCAGAACGGGGATCGAGCGACTGTGCCTTGCGCAGCTTGTCCAGCGCCGCTTCAAAATCGCCCTTGCCCATGTAGCTTTGCGCCAACCCGAGATTGGTTTGCACGGCGTGCTCGACATCGGCTTTGCCGCGCGGGCCATCGCCATTGCTGGCACAGGCGCCGAGCACCAGCGCCAGCGCAATCACTGCAAGCTGGCGCGAGATGCTAAGCGGCATCAGAAACTCCTTGCGCTTCGAGCTTGCGCCGAAAATCGGCCTGTCGACGCGTGCGATCGAGCACGTGTCCCTTGAGTTGGCCGCAGGCCGCGTCGATGTCGTCACCGCGCGTGCGGCGTACCATGGTCAGCACGCCCGCTTCCAGCAACAGCGACTGGAACGCGCGAATGTCGGCCTCGCCGCTGCGTTCGAAACGCGTGCCGGGAAACGGGTTGAACGGAATCAGATTGACTTTGGCGGTGTTGTTGCGCTGCACCTTGGCATCGAGCTTGCGCATCAACGCGGCCACGCCGCGGGCATGTTCGGGCTGATCGTTGACGCCCTTCATCATCGTATATTCGAAGGTGATCGAGGTGCGTGGCTTGCGCTTGGCATAACGCACGCATGCCGCCATCAACACGGCGATCGGGTACTTCTTGTTCAACGGCACCAACTCGCTGCGCAATTCATCGGTGGGCGCATGCAGCGACACCGCCAGCGAAACATCGCTCTGTTCGGAAAGAAGATCAATTTGCGGCACCAGGCCGGCGGTAGACAAGGTGACGCGTTTGTTGGCGAGGCCAAAGCCAAGATCATCGCGCATGATGCTCATGGCGCGAACCACGTTGTCGAAATTGAGCAGCGGCTCGCCCATGCCCATCATCACCACGTTGGTCAGCTTGCGCTGAAAATGCGGGACGTTACCGAGGTGCTTGGCCGCGACCCAGACCTGGCCAATGATCTCGGCGGTACTCAGGTTGCGGTTGAAGCCCTGGGTGGCGGTGGAACAGAACTGGCAGTTCAGGCCGCAGCCGACCTGCGATGAAACACACAGCGTGCCGCGCCCCTTGTCCGGGATCAACACGGTTTCGATGGCGTTACCGCCGTCCATGCCGAGCAGCCACTTGTGAGTGCCGTCGCTCGATGGCTTGTCGAATATGACATTGGGCGGCACTACCTGCGCGTGCCGCTCCAGCTTGTCGCGCAGCACTTTGCCCACATCGGTCATCTGCGCAAAGTCAGTGACGTGATGGTGATAAATCCACTTCATCACTTGATGCGCACGGAAGCGCTTCTCGTCGAGGGTTTCGACAAAGAAGCGCTCCAGACCGGGACGGTCGAGATCGAGCAGGTTGAGCTTGGCAATCCCGTCGTTCATTGCTTGGCGATCAACGCGGACACAGTTCGGTGGCGGCAAAGAAATAGGCGATCTCGTTGGCCGCGTTTTCCAGACTGTCCGAGCCGTGCACCGCATTGGCGTCGATGCTTTCGGCGAAATCCGCGCGGATGGTGCCGGGCGCGGCATCCTTGGGGTTGGTGGCCCCCATCAGCTCGCGGTGCCTGGCGACGGCGTCATCGCCTTCCAAAACCTGGATCATCACCGGCCCGGAAATCATGAACTCCACCAACGCGTTGAAAAACGGTCGCTCGCGGTGCACCGCATAGAAACCCTCGGCCTCGCGGCGCGAAAGGCGTTTCATTTTTGCGGCGACAACGATCAGGCCGACTTTCGCGAAGCGCGAGTAGATTTGACCGATTACATTCTTGGCGACGGCATCGGGTTTGATGATGGACAAAGTGCGCTGCAGCGCCATGAAATCACTCCGTAAAGGGGTAAAAAGGGCAGTTGCCCCGGACAAAACCCCGAGGCTACCACAAAACCGCGAACAATCGAGGGGTTAGGGAAGATTCCCAGAAAGCATTGTAGCCAATGAAATGCGCCGCGTCACGGGTTCCGGCGCCGATTCGTGCGACCCGCTGTTGACCGCAACCCGGATTCGGCGCTATTCTCGGTTAAACGTTTGTTTGAATCGGGCGATTGGGTGATTTGTCGATGACGGCCTCGGTACACTTTTCCACCAAAGAACGGCTGCTGACCGCGGCCGAAGACCTGTTCGCGCAATTCGGCTTTGCCGGCACGTCGTTACGGCAGGTCACCACCCACGCTGATGTCAACATCGCGGCGGTCAATTACCACTTCGGGTCCAAGGAAAACCTGGTCAACGAGGTGTTCCGACGGCGACTCGATGAGCTGAGCCAAAAGCGGCTTGAGGCATTGCGTGTGGCACAGGCACAGGCTGAACCACAGATCGAAGCGGTACTGGCAGCCTTCATCGAGCCTGCCCTCGCCCTTACCCTGGATCGCCAGGGTGGCGGCTCGGCTTTCGTGCGGGTGCTGGCGCGCGCCTACGCCGAAAAGAACGAGCGCCTGCGCAAGTTCCTGTCCGACAA
>PFJA01000147.1 GCA_002782905.1 Lysobacterales bacterium CG_4_10_14_3_um_filter_64_11 | reverse complement strand
GATCGCGCCGATTCTGAGCTTCACCGCCGATGAAGTCTGGGCGCACTTGCCCGGTAAACGCACCGGCAATGTGCTGTTCGCGACCTGGTACGACGCGCTGGCGCCGATGCCGGCCGGTGCCGCGCTTTGCGCCGATGACCTGCGTGCGTTGCTCGATCTGCGTGAAGCGGTGTCGGCGGTGCTGGAACCGATGCGCGCAGCCGGCGTGATCGGCGCATCCTTGCAGGCTGAAGTGGATGCCTACCTTCCTGATGCCGTGTTGCAGCGCTTGCAGCCGGTTGCCTCGGAGCTGCGCTTCATGTTCATCACTTCGCGTCTGGATCTGCACCCGCTCGCTGCGCGGCCCGACGATGCCGTCAAGGGCGAGGGCAGCGAGTGCTGGATTCAGGCGGCTTCTAGCAGCCACCGCAAGTGCATTCGCTGCTGGCATTACCGTGCCGATGTCGGTAGCCATGGTGAGCACCCGGAAATCTGTGCGCGCTGCGTCGAGAACGTGGAGGGCGCAGGCGAAATCCGGCGCTGGTTCTGATGACGCCCGGCAAACCCAGTGCATTGCCCTGGTTGTGGCTGTCGCTGTCGCTGGTGGTGCTGGATGCGGTGAGCAAGCAATGGGCGCTGGCGCACCTGCAACTGCACCAGCCGGTGCCGATCATCCCCGGCCTGCTGAGCTGGACATTGGTGTACAACTACGGCGCCGCGTTCAGCTTTCTGGCAGATCACAACGGTTGGCAACGCTGGTTGTTCAGTGCGCTCGCCATCGCGATCAGTGCTTTGCTGGCGTGGTGGCTGGCGCGCATCGAGCGCCACGACTGGCGCCAGGCTCTGCCTTACGCATTGGTGATTGGTGGTGCCATTGGCAACCTGATCGACCGGCTGACGCATGGTTACGTGATTGATTTCATCGACGCCTACTGGGGCGACTACCACTGGCCGGCGTTCAATCTGGCCGATTCAGCGATTGTCGCCGGTGCCATCGGCATTGCGCTGTTCGGCTTTGTGCCCCGCCGCGTCGCGCCGGATCAGCGATAATCGCGGCATGGACATCGTGCTCGCCAATCCGCGTGGTTTCTGTGCCGGTGTCGATCGCGCCATCGAGATCGTCAAGCGCGCGCTCGATACCCTCGGTGCGCCGATCTATGTCCGTCACGAAGTGGTACACAATCGGTTCGTGGTCGATGACCTGCGCCAGCGCGGTGCCATTTTTGTCGATGAATTGGACGAAGTGCCGGCCGGTGCGACGGTGATCTTCAGCGCGCACGGGGTTTCGCAGGCGGTGCGCGCCGAAGCCGCACAACGCGGGCTGAAAGTGTTCGATGCCACCTGTCCGCTGGTGACCAAAGTGCATATCGAAGTGGCGCGGCACTGCCGCGCCGGCCGCGATGTGGTGTTGATCGGCCATGCCGGGCACCCCGAGGTGGAAGGCACCATGGGCCAATGGCTCGCCGAAGGCGGGCAGGGCAGTATTTATCTGGTCGAAAGCGTTGCCGATGTGGCGGCGTTACAGGTGAAGCAACCCGAGCGGATTGCCTACACCACCCAAACCACGCTGTCGGTGGACGATACCCATAACGTGATCGATGCCTTGCGCCAGCGGTTCCCGGCGATCGAAGGGCCGCGCCACGACGACATCTGTTACGCCACCCAGAACCGCCAGGACGCGGTACGGCAACTGGCTGAGCAATGCGATCTGGTGCTGGTGGTGGGGTCGCTCAACAGCTCCAACTCCAACCGCCTGAGCGAACTCTCGCGCAAGCAGGGCACCCAGGCATTTTTGATCGACGATGCCGACGACATCGAGCCGCAGTGGCTGCACGGCAAACAACACATCGGCGTTACCGCCGGTGCCTCGGCACCGGAAGTGCTGGTGCAGGGCGTGATTGCGCGCTTGCGCGCCTGCGGTGCCGACGCCGTGCACGAGCTCGACGGCGAGCCAGAGAGCATGGTATTTGCGTTGCCCAAAGCCTTGCGGCTCAAGCTGGTCGAGTGAATCGCAGCGCGAAAATTGACCGCAAGCCAGCGACCCCCTAAACTTTACCGCCCACCGCAAGGCGTTCATGCGTGGCAGCGTGTTGTGGTAGCAAGATTCGCCGGAATAGCTCAGTTGGTAGAGCGGCGCATTCGTAATGCGTAGGTCGTAGGTTCGATTCCTATTTCCGGCACCAATTTCAACAACAAACCAAATCGCGATGAATCTGGGCGCGACGTATCGCGCCCCTGCGGTGGGGTAATCGTCTGCGCCTTGCAGCGGTACATTCGCGTTGCGGGGGTCGGTTTGCACGGTTTTCCTTTGCGTTGGCGCGCACTCACGGCACACTAGGAGAGTTCTTGAAAGCCCGGTGCGGCCGGTTTCAAGGGCTTCCCTTGATCCGTTGAGCGAGTGTTCCCCATGGCCAAAGCCAAATCCGCCTATGTCTGCGCCGAATGTGGCGGCAGCCACAACAAGTGGCAGGGCCAGTGCGGTGAGTGCGGTGCGTGGAACACCTTGAGCGAGGTTGTGCTGGCGGTGGCCAGTGCCGGCCGCGGTGGTGCCCGCCATGCCGGTTGGGCAGGCGCGGGTGGGCCGCAGGTTGTTGCGCTGAGCGAGGTGCAAGGTGGCGACGAAAAACGCACGCTGACCGGCATCGCTGAACTGGATCGGGTGCTGGGTGGCGGTTTGGTCGAGGGCTCGGTCGTGCTGGTGGGCGGTGACCCGGGCATCGGCAAATCCACGCTGCTGTTGCAGGCGATGGCGGCGATGGGTGAGCGGGTGCCGAGCCTGTACGTCACCGGCGAAGAAAGCCTGTCGCAGGTGGCGGGCCGGGCGCAGCGTTTGGGGTTGTCGGTGCGCGGCATCAAGGCGTTGGCGGAAACCACGGTGGAGCGCATTCTTGAGCACGCCGTGAAAGTGAAGCCAGCGTTGATCGTGGCCGATTCGATCCAGACCCTGTGGTCGGAACTGTTGAGCGCGGCGCCAGGTTCGGTGAGCCAGGTGCGCGAGTCGGCGGCGCGGCTGGTGCGCTACGCCAAGGAAACCGGCACCAGCGTGTTTCTGGTCGGCCACGTCACCAAGGAAGGCGGCATCGCCGGGCCGCGCGTGCTCGAACACATGGTCGATGCGGTACTGTATTTCGAGGGCGAATCGGGCAGCCGCTTTCGCATCCTGCGTGCGTTCAAGAACCGCTTCGGCGCGGTCAACGAACTGGGCGTGTTTGCGATGTCCGACAAGGGTCTGAAGGAAGTACCGAATCCGAGTGCGATTTTTCTGTCCGGTAGCCGAGAGCCGCAGCCGGGCAGTTCGGTGATGGTGACCCGCGAAGGCACTCGCCCGTTGCTGGTGGAAGTGCAGGCGCTGGTCGATAAATCACCGTTGGCCAATCCGCGGCGGGTGGCGTTGGGCCTGGAGCAGAACCGTTTGGCGATGTTGCTGGCGGTGCTGCATCGCCACGGTGGGGTAGCGGTGTTCGATCAGGACGTGTTTGTGAACGTGGTCGGCGGTATCCGCGTGCAGGAAACCGCGGCCGATCTGCCGGTGTTGCTGGCGGTGCTGTCGAGCCTGCGCGACCGGCCGCTGGCGGATAAAACCGTGGCGTTTGGCGAGGTTGGTTTGTCGGGCGAGATCCGGCCGGTGCCCAATGGCGATGAGCGCCTGAAGGAAGCAGCCACGCACGGTTTCAAGCGCGCCATCGTACCGGCCGCCAATGCGCCCCGGCGCAACCCGTACAAGGACATGGAAGTGATCGCGGTGGAGCGGCTGGCGCAGGCGCTGGCGGTGGCGTGAGCTACTGCTCGCGGCTGGCCGAATCCGGCGGCCACACCCGCACTTGCGCGATCACGTTATCGCCCAGGCGTTCAACCCGCATCCGGAAACCGGTGATAGCGAACTCGACGCCGACCTCTGGCAACGCTTCGTGGTGGCTCACCAACAGTCCGCTGAGCGTTCGTGCATCTTCGGTCGGCAACGCCCAGTCGAGGCGACGATTCAAGCTGTGTACGGCAATCCGGCCATCGACCAGCAGCGAACCATCGGGCTCATGGCGAACATGGCGCGTGTCCTGGCTTGGGGTGGTGGTGAACTCGCCGACGATCTCTTCCAGGATGTCGGCCATGGTGACCATTCCGATTACTTCGCCGTATTCGTCCACCACCATCGCAAAGCGGCGCTTCATGCGCTGAAATTCGAGCAGCTGTTGCGGTAGCGGTACGCCCTCCGGGATGAAATAGACTTTGCGTGCGCGCGCCTCCACCAGCGCTGGCGTGATCTGCTCGTAGGGCACATCCATCAGGCTGCGCAGATGCAATATGCCGGCGACCTGGTCGATGCTGCCGTGGTAAACCGGCGCCCGGCTGAACGGAAACTTGGCCAGGTTGTCGCGCAAGGTGGCATCATCGTCGTCAAGATCGATCCCGAGGATCTCGCCGCGCGGCACCATGATGTCTTCGACATAGGCCTCTTGCAGCGCGAGGATGTTGAGCAGCATGCGCCGGTGCTGGTCGGGGATCAGCGCGCCGCCTTCCATCAACACGGTGCGTAGTTCCTCTTGCGACAGTGTGGCGCTGACATTGGCGCTGCGGCGATGGCCAAACACATACAGCACGCCATTGGCGAGGCTGTTGACGACCCACACCAACGGGTAGGACACCCGCATCAGCGGATACAGCACATAGGACGCGGGCAGTGCCACGCGCTCGGGGTGAAATGCCGCCAGCGTCTTGGGTGCTACTTCGGAGAAAATCAGCACGGTCACGGTAAGCACGGTTGTGCCGATCAACAAGCCGGCCTCGCCCGCGATGCGCACGAAGGCCAGCGTGGCCAGTGCCGAAGCCAGGATGTTGACGAAGTTGTTGCCGAGCAGGATCAATCCAATCAGGCGATCGGGCTGTTCCAGCAGTTTGCGCGCCAGCCGCGCGCCGCGGCTGCCTTCGCGCGCCAAGTGCAGCAGGCGATAGCGGTTGATCGACATCAGCGCCGTTTCCGAGCCGGAAAAAAACGCCGATAACACCAGCAAGATGGCCAACGCGCCGAACAAAGTGCTCAAGGGTATGTCGTTCACCGCTCGGTAACCTCTTGCAATCGTGGTGAGCGGCCCGACCAAGCGAGCCGCGCAGCGGCGAAGGGAAGGCGCAGCCTGCGTGGTCGCGAAGCGACCGAATGCACGGCGCACGGAGCGCGGGAACCAGAATGTACATCCGTGTACATGAGGATTCCGAGCACCGCGCAGCACCGCAAGCGGGCCGCGCAGCAGGGTTCAAGAGGCGCACGCACGATCATCCGCGTGCCAGGACCAGCTCAAGCACCAGCTTGCTGCCAAAAAATGCCAGCAGCAACAGTGCCATGGCACTCAATGTGAAACGCACCGCGCGGCGGCCACGCCAGCCGCGCAGGCGCCGGCCGAGCAGCAGGATGCCAAACAGTGCCCACGACAGGATGCTGAGTACGGTTTTGTGTACCAGGTGTTGGGCGAACAGGTCTTCGACAAACACCACGCCGGTGATCAGGGTGAGGGTCAGTAGCGCGAAGCCGACGGCAATGGTGCGGAACAGCAGGGTTTCGAGTTGTGTCAGTGGCGGCAGGGCGCGCAGCAGACGGGTGAACTGGCGCGCCCGCAAGGCACGCTCCTGCAGCCACAGCATGATCGCGAGCAGCGCGGCCATGGCCAGTGTCGCATAGGCAAGCAAGGCCAGCCAGGCATGCAGGCCGATGCGCCAGTCCAGTACTTCGGCACTGGCGCTACGCTCGTCGACACTGGCCAGCGCCAGCGCCGACAGTGCCGCCAGCGGAAACACCACCACGCCGAGCGCATCCAGCCGCTGCCGTTGCCCGACGGTACTGGTCAGCACGGCCATGCCGAGTGCCACCAGCGATAGCGCGGCAAAAAAGTGCAGGTCGGCACCACCAGCAAGCCACCACAGTCGCAGGTGCACGCCCACATGCAGCAACACCCCCAGCAAGCCGGTACGCAGGGCATTGCGGTTGCTGGCATCGGGATTGAACACGTTGCGAGCCAGCGCACGGGTGGCGATCAGGTAGGCAAGGGCGGCGGCAAGGGCGGTCAACATGGTTCAAGTTTCGCACAGCCAGTGCGGTGCAGCATATGGTTTTTCGCCCGGCCGGTGTCGATACCTGCCGGCAAGGCTATACTTTGCCGCCCATTCGCCTGGTTCACGTCCCATGTTCGAGTCCCTCTCGCAACGCCTGTCCGGCACCCTGCAACGTCTGCGCGGCCGCGGCCGCCTCAGCGAAGAAAACATTCGCGAGAGCTTGCGCGAAGTGCGTGTGGCGCTGCTGGAAGCCGATGTCGCGTTGCCGGTGGTGCAGGCGCTGATCGAGCGGGTCAAGGTGCGTGCGGTCGGGCAGGACGTGCTGCGCAGCCTCACCCCGGGCCAGGCGCTGATCAAGGTGGTGCGCGACGAGTTGACGGCAGTGATGGGCGCACAGTCGGCCGATTTGAACCTCAATGTGCCGGCGCCGGCGGTGATCCTGATGGCGGGCCTGCAGGG
>PFJA01000116.1 GCA_002782905.1 Lysobacterales bacterium CG_4_10_14_3_um_filter_64_11 | reverse complement strand
TGCGGCCGTGCCGTTTATCAAGTCGTGGCAACCCAGCGCGCGCGCGCAGGGTGCGGGCGCCCCGGTTTTCGTCGACATCAGCAAGCTCGAGTTCGGCCAGCGCCTTGATGTGCAATGGCGCGGCAAGCCGGTGTGGGTGATTCGCCGCAATGCCGAGCAACTGCAGCATCTGGCCGAGCAGAACGAGCGCTTGCGTGACCCCGACTCGGACAATGTCGAGCAGCAGCCAGCCTACGCGCGCAACGCCTACCGCTCGGTCAAGCCGGAAATCCTGGTATTGGTCGGCATCTGCACGCACCTGGGCTGTGTGCCGTTGTTCAAGCCCGAGTTGGTGGCGCAGCCGTTTGATCCGAACTGGAAAGGTGGCTTCTTCTGCCCGTGTCACAGCTCACGCTTCGATATCGCCGGGCGCGTGTTCCAAGGCGTGCCAGCGCCGAGCAATCTGGAAGTTCCGCCCTATCGCTTCGCCGACGACAAGCATCTGGTGATCGGCGTCAACCCCGAAGGAGCTGCGTAATGGCTGGCGCGATCATGCGTAAGGTTGAGGGGTTTGTCGACTGGTTCAACCAGCGTACGCCGGGCCTGATCCCGGCCTACAAGAAGCACCTGTCGGAGTATTACGCGCCGAAGAACTTCAACCTGTGGTATTTCTTCGGTTCGCTGGCGATGCTGGTGCTGATCAACCAGTTGATCACCGGTATCTGGCTGACGATGTTCTACAAGCCCAGTGCCGCCGAGGCATTCGGCTCGGTCGAATACATCATGCGCGATGTGCAATGGGGCTGGCTGATCCGCTACATGCATTCCACTGGCGCATCGGCGTTCTTCATCGTCGTCTACCTGCACATGTTCCGTGGCCTGATCTACGGCAGCTACCAGAAGCCGCGCGAGCTGGTCTGGATACTCGGCATGCTCATCTTCGTGGCGTTGATGGCCGAGGCGTTCATGGGCTACGTGCTGCCGTGGGGACAGATGAGCTACTGGGGCGCGCAGGTGATCATCAACCTGTTCAGCGCGATACCCGAATATGGCGGCGCCTTGACCGAGTGGATCCGCGGCGACTACCTGATTTCCGATGCCACCCTCAACCGTTTCTTCGCCTTGCACGTGGTGGCGGTGCCGATGGTAATCCTGCTGCTGGTGGTGTTGCATCTGGGCGCGCTGCACGAAGTGGGCTCCAACAACCCCGATGGCGTCGATATCAAGAAGGTCAAGAACGATCGTGGGGTTCCCGTCGATGGCATCCCGTTCCACCCGTATTACACGGTCAAGGATCTGTTTGGTGCCAGCTTCTTCCTCACCATCATGGCCTTCATCCTGTTTTACGCGCCGACCTTCGGCGATCTGTTCCTTGAGTACGACAACTTCTTGCCGGCCGATCCGCTGGTGACGCCAACCCACATCAAGCCGGTGTGGTACTTCACGCCGTTCTACGCGATGTTGCGCGCGGTGCCCGACAAGCTGTTCGGCGTGATCGTTATGTTCGCGGCGGTCGGCATCCTGTTTCTGGTGCCATGGCTGGATCGCAGCCCGGTGAGGTCGATCCGCTATCGCGGCTGGATTGCGAAAACCCTGGTTTCGCTGTTCGTGGTGGCATTCGTGGCACTGGGCTGGTTGGGCATGCAGGCCGGCAGCGAGATGCAGACGCTGATGGCGCGCGTGTTCACGTTCTTCTACTTTGCGTTCTTTGCCACCATGCCGATCTGGTCGCGGCTCGATCCGACCAAGCCGGTTCCAGCACGGGTGATCAGCCATGACTAAGCGTTTTTTTGCGGTGCTGCTATCGGTTTTGCCGCTGGCAGCGCTGGCATCTTCCGAGGGTGGCTTGCTGCCGTCGCACGCCAACATCAATGATCAGGCCTCGTTGCAACGCGGCGCAACGCATTTCATGGATTACTGCGCCGGCTGTCATTCGCTGCAATACCAGCGTTACTCGCGGCTGGCAAAGGACCTGGGGCTGAGCGAGGAGCAGGTGAACGCCTTCCTCAATCGCAATGGCGCCAAGTTTGCCGACACCGTAGTGGCCTCGATGACGCCTGCTGATGCCACCGTCTGGCTCGGCAAGGCACCGCCGGATTTGTCGCTGGTTGCGCGCAACAAGCCCGGTGGCGCGGATTGGACCTACAACTTTCTCAAGTCGTTCTACGTCGATGAAGGCCGGCCGGCGGGCTGGAACAATTTGCTGCTGCCCAATGCCAGCATGCCGCATGTGCTGTGGGAGTTGCAGGGTATCCAGCGCCCGATCTATGAATCCGGCGAAGGCGAAGCCAAGGTGGCGCACCTGCAATTGGTCAGCCCGGGCACGCTCAGCGCCGAGCAATACGACGCGTTTGCCCGCGATCTGACCGCATTCTTGCAGTACGTGGGCGAGCCGGCGGCACTGGAACGCGAATCGATCGGCGTCTGGGTGCTGTTGTTCCTGGTATTTTTGACCCTTTTGACCTGGCTGCTGAAGCACGAATACTGGCGTGACGTGCACTGATTTGCCCGGCCCCTTTCGCGCCGCGCCGATCTGAGGTAATTTCGGAGCACGCGCCCACCCGTCCGGGTGGGTGCATTGGCCCGGTCTGAAGCCGGAGGGGAGTTGCCATTGATGGCCTTGAGTCCGCGGTTGCGTCACACATTGACCCTGTTTTCGGCGCGCGATTGTGTTGTCTGCCACCGTGTCCGCCTGATTCTGGCGGCCAAGGGTGTCAGTTACGACCTGATTCCGGTCGATCCAGCCAATCCACCGGAAGATTTGCTGCTGGTCAACCCCGATTACCGGTCGCTGCCCACCTTGGTCGAGCGCGATTTGGTGCTGTACGCGGCGTCGGTGGTGGGCGAGTACCTCGATGAGCGCTATCCGCATCCGCCGCTGATGCCAGTCGAGCCGTTGGCGCGTGCCCGGCTGCGGCTTGCGATGTTGCGCATCGAGCACGAGTGGGTGCCGCATGTGCAGGCGATACAGCACGGCAACAAGGCGCAGGCAGATGCCGGTCGCAAACGCCTCAGGGAGCTGCTGATCGCCACCTTGCCGGTGTTCAAGGCCTCGAAGTTCTATCTCAATCAGGAAATGAGCCTCGCCGATTGCGCGGTGGCGCCGATCATCTATCGCTTGCCGGCGCTGGGCGTGCTGTTGCCAAAGGAATGCAAGGCGATTGAAGACTATGGCGTTCGGATTTTCAGCAATCCGGGTTTTCAGCGCAGTTTGACGGCCGAAGAGAGCCTGTTGCGGGAGTTGTGAGTGAGCGATGTAAAGCCGATGACATCCAATCGCCCGTATCTCGTCCGGGCGATGTATGAATGGATCAACGACAATGGTATGACGCCGCATCTGGTGGTCGACGCGGCGCACCCTGATCTGCGGGTGCCACGGCAGGCCGTGCGTGACGGCAAAGTGGTGCTCAACATCGCACCGCGCGCGGTGGCAGGTTTGGATGTTGGTACGGCGTACATCAGCTTTCATGCCCGGTTTTCCGGGGTCAGCCAGGAGGTTTTCGTGCCGCTGGCGGCGGTGCAGGCGATCTACGCGCTGGAAAGTGGCCAGGGCATGATGTTGCCAGAAGACAATGCCGACACCCGCAGCGTCAGCGCGGCGTCAACGCCATCACCCGAAGACGTGCCACCGCCGCGCAAGGGGCCGAGCCTGCGCGTGGTCAAGTAGCAGGATCGGTGATGGGTTTCGGTCGCTGCGCTCTACCCATCCTGCGGATGCGGGATTTGGGACGTGGGGGTTGATGGGTTTCGCTGCGCTCTACCCATCCTGCGGATGCGGGATTTGGGACGCGGGGGTTGATGGGTTTCGCTGCGATCTACCCATCCTGCGGACTCGGGAGAAGCAAATTGTCCGCCAAGGACGCAAAGCTCGCAAAGAGAAGCGCATGTCTTGATTCGTTTTCTTTGCGCCCTTCGCGTTCTTTGCGGACTATCCGCTTTTGCTCTTGCTGGGACGAGGGACCTGGTGATTGATGGGTTGTATGGCTGACTGCTGCGCTATCAGGGGTCAAGCCCTGCCGGTTGCTGGCGTTCCGGGCCGAACAGGCCACTGAGGCGGGTGCCCAGCAAAATCAGCCGCCCGGCATGGCGGCTCTGGCCGTCGCGCGAATACTCGAAGCGATACCAACGCTCCACTGCCAGCCAGCCGTCGCCACCGCGGCGGATCCGCACGCGCTCCAGCTGCACTGCTTGATCGAGCCATTGCACGCCGGCATCGGCGCAGGCGCGTTCGCCGTGTCGCCGCGCCGCTTCGTTGGCAGCCTGCGCGCTGGTCCAGCTGAACGCGCCCAACGCGAGCGCCATGATCGCCAGCAGCAGCGTGGTTGGGTCGATCATGACGGCGCATCCGCGGCACGCAGCCGCAGCGAAAAATCGATGGCACGAACGTGTTTGGTGATCGCGCCAACCGAGATGAAATCGACACCGGTATCGGCAATGGCACGTGCGTTGCCCAGATCGATGCCGCCGGACACTTCGATCGCCACCCGCCCGGCAACCTGCACCACCGCACGCCGCATGTCGGCCAACGTGAAATTGTCGAGCACGATGCGTGCGGGCGCACAGGCCAGTGCCTGTGCCAGTTGATCGAGCGATTCCACCTCGACGATGATCGGCAGCGAGTGCCCTCCCTGGCGCGCCGCGCGCACGGCGTTGGCTATCGAGCCGGCGGCGAGGATATGGTTTTCCTTGATCATCGCGGCATCGTACAGGCCGAGCCGGTGGTTGCAGCCGGCGCCGGCACGGACCGCGTACTTTTGCGCGTAACGCAGACCAGGCAACGTTTTGCGGGTATCGAGCACGCGTGTGCAGGTGCCTTGCAGCGCTGCGACATATGCCGCTGTCGCGGTCGCGGTGGCGGACAGGGTTTGCAGGAAATTGAGCGCGCTGCGCTCGGCGCTCAGCAGTGCCCGCAGATTGGCCTGCACCGTGCAAACGGTGTCAGTGGCAGCGAACCACTGGCCCTCGTCGCGTGACCAACGCACCAGAGCCTGCGCATCGAGCGCGGCAAAACAGGCGGTGAACCACGCGCTGCCTGCCAGCAGCCCAGGTTCGCGCGCGAGCACAATGGCCTGTGCGGGTCGATCGGGCAGCAGTTGCGCGCTGACATCGCCAGTGCCGATGTCTTCAGCGAGCGCGCGCACAACGTCATCGCGCACTTGCGACGCGTCGGGGTGATTGAGCACGATTGCAGTCATGCTGCCATTATCGCCCGATTGCCGGGCAATGCCGCGTCAGCGCGTCGGTCGGCCGGATTCAGCGGGTGGCGCCGGTGTGGCGCTGGCGAGCAATTGCTTTTGCAGCGCCGCCAGTGTTTGCTGCATCACGTTGGCATCTTCGAGTATTCGCGCCAAGCCATGTTGCAGCACTTCGACCAGATGTTCGGGGCGTTTTTCGCCGACGCTGAGCCCGTTGCGATTGACGAACAGGCAGCGACCGCTGGCCGGACTGATCCAGGATAGTTTGGCGCGATCGGCGGCGGGGTCGTCGGCGGCACCGAACTCGAACCAAGCGCCCGGCTGAAGACTGCGAATGCGGTACAACAAGGCCGCGTCGAGTGCTTCGGCGACCGGCTGGTCTTCGCTGATCGCCGCCTGCAAATCCGGCACCACGATATCCTGCGGTGCGATCACTTCGCGATCAACGAACGCCGGGCGCTCGATCTCGCCCAAGCGCCAGCGCATGAACTGCCCCAGTTCGTCGCACAGTTGATCGATTTCTGCGGTGTGGTACGCCACCGAGGCCAAGCCGCTGCGCAGTTGCGTTTCCAGCACCGGCACCAGGGCGCGCAGCCGCAAGCGCTCGACTTGCGCCTCGCCAGCCACGGTACACCAGACCAGGATATCGGCGAAGCCGACCGCTTCGCGGTAGTGCGCCGAGGTTTCACCGTGGCGCAGCAACACCAGCACCAGATAGTTGGCCCACGGCCGGCTGACCAGATGGCTGACCCAGGGCGGTGCCGGAGTGCGGTTCAGGCGTGCCGCGACCACCTGATGCACGCGTTTGCGCGCCGATGCCAGTTGCTCGCGGCCCGATGCGGCTTCCACCGCCCGTTGTTCGGACAGTTCTGCGCGTCGATTGTGGGCGTCGAGTGTGCGCTTGAGCGCTTGCACGGCCGCCTGCTGGCGTTCGCGCTCCTGAGCATGGGTGATGGCGTCGATCATCGCCTGCAATTGCCCCAGCGCCTCGCGCTCGGGGTCGGCGCTGACGCACCAGCCCTTGGTGACTTCAGCCAACAGGTCGATGGCCTGGCGCAATGGATGCCGTGCCTCGATCGCCAGTGCCGAGGGGTCTTCGAGCACCGCTCGGGTGATCGGAACCTGGAGCGGCGCGAACAGCGAATGGGTGGCTTTTGGCAACTGCGCATTGCGCAGCAACGCATCAAACACCCGCCCCACCAGGTCGATGCTGGCAGCGTGTGCCGGGGTGGCGGTGGCGCCGCCCTCGGCATAGCGGGCCTCGGCAAGCAGTTGCGACGCGAACTGGCGCGGTGAGGGCAACGCGTGACCCTGAT
>PFJA01000197.1:745-1125 GCA_002782905.1 Lysobacterales bacterium CG_4_10_14_3_um_filter_64_11 | reverse complement strand
CGAGATCGTGCTGCTGCTCAGCGAAGAGCTGGCGGTATTCGACAACCTCAAAGGCCGGTTGTATCTGATCGTGCATGCCGATCCGAGCCAGCCGCAGGCGTTTGCCAGCACCCACCGCCGACTCGATGAACTGGTGAATCGTTTGCGTCATGCCGGCAGCAGTTATCCCGAAGCGGTCGGCAAGGATGTGCTGAACGAAGCCGACTTCATTTCCGGTTTCACCCGCGAGGGCTTCATCGCGGCGGTGGAGCAGGCCAAGGAGTACATCCGCGCCGGCGACATCTTCCAGGTGGTGTTGAGCCAGCGCATGAGCGTGCCGTTCGCGGCCCGCCCGATCGACGTGTACCGCGCCCTGCGCGCGCTCAATCCCTCGCCATACA
>PFJA01000197.1:0-611 GCA_002782905.1 Lysobacterales bacterium CG_4_10_14_3_um_filter_64_11 | reverse complement strand
GCCGCGCTGGAAGCCGAGCTGCTGGCCGATCCCAAAGAACGCGCCGAGCACCTGATGCTGATCGATCTGGGCCGCAACGATGTCGGCCGCGTCGCGCAATCGGGCACAGTGAAGGTGGGCGAGCAGTTCGGCATCGAGCGCTACAGCCACGTCATGCACATCGTCAGTGAAGTAACCGGCCAACTGCGCGCTGGCCTGAGCTACGCCGACGTGCTCAAGGCCGCATTCCCGGCCGGCACTGTCAGCGGCGCACCGAAAATCCGCGCGCTGGAAGTGATCGCCGAGCTTGAACCGATCAAGCGCAACATCTATTCCGGCGCGGTCGGCTACATCGGCTGGCACGGCGATGCCGATACCGCCATCGCCATCCGCACCGCGGTGATCCAGGATGGCCGCCTGCATGTGCAGGCCGGCGCCGGCATCGTCTACGACTCCGACCCGGCCAAGGAGTGGGACGAAACCATGAACAAGGGCCGCGCCCTGTTCCATGCCGTGGCACAGGCGGCGAGTGGGTTGTAGCCGCGCGACTCATCACAACGCCAGCCGCTCGCGCAGCTCGCGCGCCTGTCGGCGCGACACCTCAACGCTGCTGCCATCTTTGAGCGTGAGCA
>PFJA01000121.1:5524-12043 GCA_002782905.1 Lysobacterales bacterium CG_4_10_14_3_um_filter_64_11 | reverse complement strand
CCGCGAAGGCGGGCATGACGAACTGCGGGAGTTCTGGCTTGAGGAAACGCCATTGCTGCACGTACCCGCCGCGGCACGCTCAGTGCGATGGCGATATATCCGGGAACCCGCTGACCAGCCACCAGCGCTTGGCCGCGTCATCCCAATGCCAGAGCTCAGTCGTGGTTACCACGCGCTCGGCCTGCGACAACCGATTGACCACGCCAATCTGCACGAACTGCACGACATCGCCATCGGCGGACGGGGCACTGCTTTGCACCTTGTAGCCGGTGATCTGCACTTGTGCGAAGCGCGACCACTCCAGTTCGCTCAGCGGGTGATCCTTGCGCACCTGCGGATCGACCATGCCCCAGGCGCGCTCGAACTCACCCCAGCGCACCGCGCCGGCATAGGCATACAGTGTGGCGTCCAGCGATTTGGATTTCTTGCTCTCGCTGGCGCAGCCGGCCAGCGCAAGCACGAGGACGATCAACAGTGCAGTGACTTTGCGCATGGCCCATTGTCACTCAAATTGCGTGGCGTCACCAGCATGTGCCGGAGCATGTGCCGGCAATACCAGCGCGAAGCGCGCCGTCATGCTCGCTGCCGGCTCACCGTTGTCCGCCAACACCTGCGCCTGCACGTTCAGGCTGGCACGGCCGCGTTGATGCACACGGTGCAACGTTGGCTCCCAGCAGGCGGGGTCGCTCAGCCAGGCCTGCGCCGCGATCGCCTGATACAGCGGCGCCAGATAACGAATCTGGCTATCGGCGACGTACACCTCAAGCGCCAACCCGAGCGCGCGCGAACGCATCAGCAACAATCCCCAACCGGCCAGCGTCATCACCCCGGCGATGCTGCCGCCAAAGGCGCAGCCTTTATCATTGACATTGGCCGCCAGCGGCGCGCGCAGCGACACCCGCTCCGCCGTCACCGCAACCACCTGTACCTGCATCGCCCGTACCGGCGGCATGGCATCGAGTGTGGTTTGCAACAACGCCGGTGCGGTCGGCGGGGGCGCCATTACGTGCTTACCGGCGGCGGCGCCTCGCCATGGCCGCTCACCGCACTCAGGATGCCGCGCAGGATGTCGATCGGCGGCGGTGGGCAGCCCGGTATCGTGCAGTGCACCGGGATCACGTTGGCGACCCGCCCGCAACTGGCATAGCCGGCGCCGAACACGCCGCCCGTACAGCCGCAATCGCCCACCGCCACCACCAGCTTGGGATCGGGCATGGCCTCCCAGGTGCGGCGCAGCGCTGTCGCCATGTGCCGCGACACCGGGCCGGTAACCAACAGCATGTCGGCGTGGCGCGGGCTGGCGACGAACTTGATGCCCAGCCCTTCGAGGTTGTAGTACGGATTGCCGAGCGCGTGGATTTCCAGCTCGCAGCCGTTGCACGAGCCGGCATCGACCATGCGGATGGTCAGCGCCTTGCCGAGGATGTCGAGCAGGCGCTGCTGAATGTGCGACACCTCATCGCCAGGCTCGGCGCGCACCGGCGGCGGCGGTTCGCTGGGGATACCAGCACGCAGGATGCGATCAACGATCTTCCACATTACAGGTCGTGTCCGGAATAGCTCAGATTGAAGGATTTATTGATCAGCGGAAAGTCCGGCACGATGTTGCCGATCATCGCGTGTTCCAGTACCGGCCAGTTTTGCCATGACGGATCATGGCAATGGCAACGCGCGATGCGCAGCGCACCGTTATCGTGCTCCAGTTCCAGCGCCACCAGGATCTCACCGCGCCAACCCTCGACCCAACCGGCACCGAGCGCGGCGTTGGCCGGCAGCGTGACCACCTGTTGCACCGGCCCCGCCGGCAGCGCACGCAGCATTTCGCGGATCAAGCGCAGCGACTCCAGCACCTCGTCAAAGCGCACGCTGACCCGCGCCGCGACATCGCCATTGCGATGGCTGGCCACGCGCACCGCCAGGGTATCGTAAGGCGGCAACGCGAACTGCCCGCGCAGATCGGTAACGATGCCGCTGGCGCGTGCCGCCATGCCCGCCAACCCCAGGCGTTGCGCCAACGCCGCGCTCACCCGGCCGGCGCCGATGAAACGGTCCTGCAAGCCGGCGTGTTCGTCGAACAATCGCCGCATCGCCAGCACCTCGCGTTGCATCTGCTGGCACTGCTGCTCCAGCGAGCGCACCGCATCGGCATCCAGATCGCACGCCACCCCGCCCGGCAGCACGCAGTCCATCATCAGGCGATGCCCGAACAGGGTTTTGCCCAGGCGCAGCCAATCCTCGCGCAGCCGCGAAAACTGCGCCAGCGCAATCGCCAGACCGGCATCGTTGCCGATGCCACCCAGATCGCCGAGATGATTGGCAACCCGCTCGCGCTCCAGCAACAACGCGCGCAACCACGCCGCGCGCTCCGGGATGGCGCACTGGGCGGCCGCTTCCAGCGCCATGCAATACGCAAAGGCATAAGCGACGGTGGAATCGCCGCTGACCCGGCCGGCAAGGCGGTAGCCTTCGAGTGGCGCCAGTTCGGTGAAGCGCCGCTCGATGCCTTTATGGGTGTAGCCCAGATGCTGTTCCAGACGCAGTACTTTTTCGCCAACCACGGAAAACCGGAAGTGGCCCGGTTCGATGATGCCGGCATGCACTGGCCCGACCGCAATCTCGTGCACGCCGTCGCCCTCGACCCGGACAAACGGGTAGCCATTGGGCCGCGACTGCGGCATTGCCGCGGCCGGTCGCGCACAGCGCGCCAACGGCGGTAAATCGCCGGTCCACAGGCCGTGATCCAGCCACGGCCGCTGATCGCGTACCTCACTGGCGTGCACGCCGGACAAATCGGCCATGGCGCGCTGCATGCGCTCGGCGCAGGCAAAGATGCCGCTCAAGTCGGGATAGTGAACGGCACGACTGGCCAGCGGCAAGTCCAGCCAAAGCAAGCCTTGCGCAGCCACATAGGCGGCACACACCAGCGGTTGCCGCTGCGCACCCTCGCCACGTTCGACACTCCACAATGAAATCAGCCGGCCACCCGCTTGCAGCACCGCGCGCGCCGCAAACTCCCAGTCAGCGGCATTGGCGGCAACACCATGGAAGATCGGCAACGGCGCCGGCAGCGCCTGCATGTCCAGTTCAAAATCGCCGATGCGCATCCGCTCAGCCTCCGATCATCCGCGCCGCCTGGCGATACCACTCATCCAGATACGGCGGAATATACAAACCCAGCATCAGGCCCAGCCCGAGGTGCACGAATACCGGCAACAACGCCGGCGGATGCAGCAATGGCCGCACCGAGGTATCGCCAAACACCATCGGTTGCACGCGCGCAAAGATCGCGGCAAACGCCACGCCCAACGCCAGCAGCAGCAATGGCGTGGCCCAGGCATGTTCGCGCATGGCCGTGGTGAGGATCAAAAACTCGCTGGCGAACACGCCAAACGGCGGCATGCCGAGGATCGCCAGAGCACCCAGCATCAAGCCCCAGCCGACGGTCGGGTTGACGGTCATCAGGCCGCGAATGTCGGCCATGATCTGGGTGCCGGCTTTCTGGGTGGCGTGGCCGACGGCAAAAAAGATCGCCGATTTGATCAGCGAATGCACGGTCATGTGCAACAGCCCGGCATACGTGGCAATCGGCCCGCCCATGCCGAATGCAAACGTGATCAGGCCCATGTGCTCGATCGAGGAATACGCGAACATGCGTTTGACATCGCGTTGCCGCGACAGGAAAAACGCCGCCACCAGCACCGAGGCGAGGCCGAACCCCATCATCATGTGGCCGGCAAGCTGGTTGCCCAGCGAACCATCGGTGAGCACCTTGAAGCGCAGGATCGCGTACAGCGCCACATTCAGCAGCAACCCGGACAACACCGCCGAAACCGGGGTCGGGCCTTCGGCATGCGCGTCGGGCAACCAGTTGTGCAGCGGCACCAGGCCAACCTTGGTGCCATAGCCGATGAACAGAAACGCGAATGCCAGGGTAATGATGTCCGGGTCGAGCTGCTGCTTGACCGCGTTGAGATTGCTCCACAACAACGCGCCGCCCTCGTGGCCAATCACTTTTTCGGCCGCCATGTAGAGCAACACGGTACCGAACAGTGCCTGTGCAATGCCGACGCCGCACAAAATGAAGTACTTCCACGCCGCCTCCAGGCTGGCGGCGGTACGGTACACGCTGACCAGCATCACCGTGGTCAGGGTGGCCGCTTCCATCGCCACCCACAGGATGCCCATGTTGTTGGTGGTCAACGCCACCAGCATGGTGAAACTGAACAACTGGTACATGCTGTGATACAGGCGCAGACGCTTCGGCGTCATCTTGCCGTGATCTTCCTCCACGCGCATGTATGGCCGCGAAAAGATGGCCGTGGTCAAGCCGACGAACGCGGTGAGGGTAACCAGAAATACATTCAACGGATCGATGAAGAACTCGCGCTGCCAGCCAAACATCGGCCCGTCGGCGATGATCTGTGCGGTCAACACGCACGCCGCGACAAAGGTACCCAGGCTGAATGCCACATTGACATCGCGGGCAAACCGGCGGTGCCCACACCAGGCCAGTACCGCGCCACCCAGCAACGGAATACCCAGCACGAAGTAAAGCGCCTGCATGCTCAGTCTTCCTTCAGCGATTCAAGGTGGCGGATGTCGAGGCTGTCGAATTGCTCGCGGATCTGGAACATGAACACACCGAGGATGAGGATGCCCACCAGCACATCCAGCGCAATGCCCAACTCCACCACCATCGGCATCCCGTAGGTCGCCGACGTGGCGGCAAAAAACAGGCCGTTTTCGAGCGCCAAAAAACCAATCACCTGTGGCACCGCTTTCGAGCGCGTGATCATCATCAAAAAAGACAACAGCACACACGCCAGCGCGATACCCAAATTGCCGCGCACGATCGTTGCCGACAGCTGCGAAATCGGCAGTGCCAGATAAAACGCAAACATCACCAGCCCGATACCGACCAGCATGGTGGTCGGAATGTTGATCAGGGTTTCCATGTCCCAGCGCACATTGAGGCGATCGATCACCCGATACAGCAACCACGGAATCAGCAGCACCTTGAGCACGAATGTCAGCGCGGCTGAAAGGTAGAGATGTGGCTGTGCCGTCACGTAGCCCACCAGCACGGTCGCGGCAACCAGCGCCACACCTTGCAGGGTGAACAAGTGAATCAGCGACAGAATGCGACGCTGCGAGATCATCGCGAATGCCAGCAGCAGCAGCAGCGCCGCGCAAAAGTTGATCAGCTGGCCGACCACGCCGTTCATCTCAACTCCCCAACAGCATGTGCACGAGCATCGCCAGCACCGCAATCATGAAGGCGGTGCCGAGAAACTCCGGAACCCGGAAGATGCGCATCTTGGCGCTGATCGTTTCCAGCAATGCCAGCAACGCACCGCCAATCAGCAGCTTGCCGAGCAACACCGGCAGGGCCAGCAGCAAACCCAGCGGGCTGTCGCTGACGTTGATGCCCCACGGGAAAAACAACGCCAACCCGATGCACGAATAGGCGAACAACTTCAGGCTGGCGGCCCATTCAAGCAAGGCCAGATGGCGGCCGGAATACTCCAGGATCAAGGCTTCGTGGATCATCGTCAATTCCAGATGGGTCGCCGGGTTGTCCACCGGCACCCGCGCGTTCTCCGCCAGCGACACCATGGTGAACGCGACCCCCGCGAACACCAGGCTCGGCGAGATCACCGGCGACCCGGCCGACAGCGTTTGCACGATGGCGCTGAGCGAGGTCGAACTGGCGATCATGGCGGTGGTGAACAGCACGATCAGCAACGCCGGTTCGGCGAGAAAGCCGACCAGCATTTCACGGCGTGCGCCCAGGCTGCCGAACGCGGTACCCACATCCATCGCCGCCAGCGAGATGAATACCCGCGCCAACGCGAACAAGCCGACCAATGCGATGGCGTCGGCGGCCGGCGCCAACAGCAAGGTGGTGGACAACGACGGGATGATGGCGCAGGCCAACACCATGCAGCCGAACACCACATACGGCGAGGCGCGAAACAGCGGCGAGGCGTGTTCGGCCAGCACCGAGTCCTTGTTGAACAACTTGTGCAGCAGCCGGAACGGCTGCAAGAGGCCCGGCGCCGATTTGTTCTGCAACCAGGCCCGGCATTGATTCACCCACCCGCTCAACAACGGCGCCAACGCCAGCGCCACGACGACGGCCAACACCTGCGAAATCACGGCATGCGCGCTCATCAGTGCACCAGCAGCAAGGTGACGATCAAGGTGACAAAACTGTACAGCAAGTAGATCGATATCCGCCCTTGCTGCAAGCGCCCCACCAGCCGGGCAACGCGCTCGGTGAGCGCCGCCACCGGCAGATACAGCCAATGCCAGAAATGATCGGTCACGGTCACGGCATATTTGGGCTCGCGATCAAACGGCGAAGGCAACACGCGCTGCATCCGGAACGCCGGCCCGAAGATATGCCGTATCGGCTGGCCAAACCCCTCGGCGGTGTCCTGCATGCGCGCATCCTGCAAGGGAAAGCCGCAATCCCACGGCGGTGCCCGCCGCACCCGACCGTGGTACAGCGCCCGC
>PFJA01000121.1:0-5511 GCA_002782905.1 Lysobacterales bacterium CG_4_10_14_3_um_filter_64_11 | reverse complement strand
GGCGACGCTGGCACCGATGCCGGCAGCGACCAGTTGCTGGGTGACTGCATCGATGTAGCCGATCACCTGCACCGGCAGCAGGCCCAGTGCAATGCAGCCCAGGCCCAGCCACAGCATGCCTGCACGCTCCCACCAACCGGCCGGGTGGGCATCGTGCAACTTGCGCTCGCGTGGCTGGCCGAGAAACACCACACCGAAGAACTTGACCATGGTGTAGCCCGACAACGCCGAGATCAGCGCGATCAAGGCCGCCATGGTTGGCACCAGCATCTGCAGGATCGAACTGGGCAATTGCGGCGTAAACAGGAAACCTTGCAACAACAACCACTCCGACACGAAGCCACCGAACGGTGGCAACCCAGCGCTGGCCAGTACCGCCAACAGGCTCAACCAGGCGACCCACGGCATGAACCGGATCAGGCCGCCGAGTTTGCCCAGGCTACGTTCGGCGGTGGCATGCATCACCGAGCCGGTAGCCACAAACAGCAGGCTCTTGAACATGGCATGGCTGGCCACGTGATAGAGCACGGCGGTCAACGCCAGTGCCGCCATCGGCTTCATGTCGTATGCGGAAAACAGCAGGGTCAGGCCGATACCGGCAAACAGCAGGCCAATGTTTTCGATCGACGAATACGCGAGCAGGCGTTTCATGTCGGTTTGTACCGCGGCAAACACCACACCGAACAAGGCGGTCAACAAGCCGATCAGCAGCAGCAGTACACCCCACCACCAGATCGGGGTATGCAGCAGGTCCAGCGACACCCGCAAAAATCCGTACACGGCGGTCTTCAGCATCACCGCGCTCATCAGCGCCGACACCGGCGAGGGGGCGGCCGGATGCGCTTCGGGCAGCCATACATGCAGCGGCACCAGACCCGCCTTGGCGCCAAAGCCGAACAACGCCAGCAACACCGCCAGCGAACTGGCGAACGGTGTCAGTTCTTGCAGGCGCATGTTGGCGAACGTGTAATCGCCGGTATTGGCTTGCAGCACGCCAAAGCACAACAAGATGCCGATGGCACCGACGTGGGCAATCAACAAATACAGATAACCGGCACTGCGGATTTCCGGGATGCGGTGATTGGCGGTCACCAGAAAGAACGACGACAACGCCATGGTTTCCCACATCACCATGAACGCGTAAGCATCGTCGGCGAGCACCACCAGCACCATGCTGGCGACAAACAGGTGGTACTCCAGGCACAGCAGCCCCGGTGGCGTGCCTTCACCCTGCCGGAAATAGCCGGCAGCAAACACCGACACCCCAGCGGTGGTGACGCCGATGACCACCAGAAAAAATGCCGCCAGCGCATCGAGGCGAAAATGAAACGGCAAACTGGGCAGGCCGATTGCCATCACCAGCGATTGTGCCGGCGCATTGATCGCGGCCAGCGCAACCACCGCGACCAACAGTGCCACCACCCCGCCCAGCGGAAACAACACACGCGCCACGAAGTCGAAGCGGCGCAACGCCAGCAAACCGGCAACACCGATCAACAACCACAGGCCGACCAGCGCCAACAGCCAGTCGATCGCCTGCCACGCGCCCACCGCACCAGTCATTGCGTATTCCTGGCGGCAGCGTTCATGCGGTGATATCGCGCATCGCGGCCTTGCAGGCGCCAACCCGCAATCGGCATCTCGGACTGCCAAGCGGCTGCAACGCAAAACAGGTTCAAGGCGATACTCATCAGCGGTCGAGGTTGGTCATGCATTATGCGGCATCCGGCCGTCGTGAAGCCAGCGATCGCCGGCAACGCGGGCGACCCGACTTGTGCGAGAGTAGGGCGATGATCGCAGCAATGCTCCCCAACCAGCCATCAACAGCCGAGCTGAACGGCTGGACGATTCTCTCGCTGCGCCCCAGTGGCGAGCATGCCCCCGTGCGCCGCGCTGCCGCCCGCCGCGGCGCACGGGTGATTGCCTGCTCGCCGCTCGCACTCAGGCCACTGCGGGCGGGCGATGCCCTGGCCCGAGCCTTGAATGCCGACCGGGTGGTGTTCAGCAGTCCGGCAGCGGTGCGCTTCGCCAGTATGCAGCAGCCGTTGGCGCTGGCCGCCACGCAGCGGGCGCTGGCGGTCGGCGCCGGCACCGCCGCAGCGCTGGCCCGGCACGGCATTGTCGCCATCTACCCGCGCACGCAAATGACCAGCGAAGGCCTGCTCGCACTGCCGCCGTTGCAGCAAATTGCCCGCCTGAGCGTCGGCCTGATCACTGCCCCCGGCGGCCGTGGCGTGCTCGCCGCGCAGTTGGCGCAACGCGCCCGCCACCTGCATGTCGCCGAGGTCTACGAGCGCGTGCCGCACCCGATCCGCGCCGCAACCTGGCGCAAGCTGGCGCAACTGGCCACGCCGCTGGCGCTGCTGGCGAGCAGCGGCGAAGCCCTGCATGCGTTCGCGCAGCAATGCCCGGCGCCTGTGCGCAACGCGCTCGCGCAAGCGCTGGCCGTGGTTGCCAGCGAGCGTCTGGGCCAGCAGGCGCGCGCACAAGGGTTTGCAAACCTGATTGTCGCCGCCAGCGCGAGGCCGTCGGCGATGCTCGCCGCGCTGGCCGAGTTTCACCGCGAATCACGGTTCCGGTAGCATGGGCATCATCCCGCCAGAAATTGATCGCCGTGAGTGAAACCCCCACCCCCCGCAAGCGCAGCCGCCGCATCGCCTTTTCCCTGTCGCTGGTGCTGCTGCTGACCATGCTCGCGCTGGCCTGGTGGCACTGGCATGCCACCATCGAACAGTGGCTCGCGCCGCCGCCGGCGGACGATACCGCGCAGCGCATTGCCGCGCTCGAAGCGCAGGTGCAAAGCCAGAGCAACGAACTGCGACAAATGGGCGATCGCATCGTCGCCAACGCCTCGGCACAGCGCATCATCCGCGAGGATCTGCTGGGCATCGCCGAGCGCGCCGCACTGCTGGAAGAAGCCGTCAATCGCCTCGCCGACCCGGAAATCGACAGCACCCAGACGCTGCGGCTGGATGAAGCCGAATTGTTGCTGACGATGGCGATCGAGCGCCTCGAACTGGCCAATGACCGCGCTGCCGCGGAGCGCGCCTACGTGCTGGCGCAAGCGATTTTCGCTGGCGTCGCCAATCCCCGCTTCGTCAGCCTGCGGCAAACCATGGCGCAGGAACTCGCCGCCCTGCGCACCGCACCGGACGACCCGCGCATCCTCGCATTGTCCGCGCTGGACACGCTGGAAGCCGCACTGGATAGGCTCGGCGCCGAACCCGTGGCCGATCGGGCTGGTGCCGTGCCGCAACCACGTTGGCGCGCATTGCTCGGCCAACTGGTGCAGGTACGGCGCAGCGACCCGCAACAATTGCTGGCCAGCGATGAGCGTGGCTTGGCGCGCACGGCGCTGAATCTCGAACTGGCACTGGCGCGCGCGGCGCTTGAGCGGCGCGACGAAACCAGCTTTCGCGGCACCCTCACACGCATTATCGCCACACTGCAACGGCTGTATCCCGAGTCGGCTACCCGGCAGGCGCAGATCAGCCAACTGCACGCCTTGCATGATCTGCAATTGCGCCTGGATATGCCGGTACTTGGCAGCACCCTGGAGCAGTTGCGTGCCCTGCGCGACAGCACCGTTGATGGCGGGAGCCGGCCATGAAACTATTGCGCGCCCTACTTTGGTTGTTGTTGTCGATGCTCGCTGGCGCCTTGCTGTGGCAAGTTATCGCCAGCGACCCGGGGCTGGTGATCGTGCGCTTTCGCGGTTACGACATCAGCACCTCGGTGCCGGTTGCGGGGCTTTTCCTCGTCCTTGCCGGGCTGGCGATCTGGCTGCTGGTGTCGATCATCCGCATCCCGTTTCGGGTGTGGTCCCGCTATCGCCAGCGTCGCGCGCGCGCGCGCCTGAGCGATGGTTTGCTCGCGCTGCATGAGGGCCGCTGGTTGCGCGCACAAAAATTGCTGGAAAAAGCCGCCGACGAATCGCGTGTGCGTCTGCCGGCACTGCTCGCCGCCGCCACTGCCGCACGCGCACGTGGCGATGATGCCGACGCCGAACACCTGCTTGATCTGGCGGCAAACCAGCCCGATCGCGGCGCGGTAGCGCTGCAACGCGCACGCCTTGCGCTCGCGGCCAGGCAACCAGCAGCGGCGCTGGCGCAGCTCGATGGCGTGGCGGTGCGGCCGCCGCCGCCAGCGGTGCATTGGCTGCGCGCGCAGGCGCTGGCCGACAGCGGTCGGGCCGCCGATGCACTGCCGTTGCTGGCGAGTGTGCGCCGTAGCCGGGTGCTGTCCGATACCGCGGCATCCGCGTTTGAACGGGAAATGCACGTGCTTGCCCTGCGCCAATCGGCGGATGCCGGCGCCCTGGATACGCTGTGGCGAAACCTTCCCGGTGCGCTGCGCGACGAGGCTGATGTCGTTGCCAGCTACGCGCGCCGGGCCATGAATCTGGGCATGGAGGAGCAGGCCGCACAAGCCATCGAGCACGCGCTCAAGCGCACGTGGTCCGATCCGCTGGCGGCGCTGTACGGCGAACTGCCGCGGCCGCGCAGCGGCTCGCGGTTGGCGAGCGCCGAAGCATGGCTGAGCGCACATTCATCCAGCCCTGACCTGCTGCTGGCGCTGAGCCGCATCTGCCGCAGCGAAGAGCGCTGGATCGAAGCCGAAGAATATGCGCATCGCGCCATCGCGCAAGGTGCCGGCAGCGAAGCTTGGGAGTCGCTCGGGCAATGCTTTGCCAGCCAGAGCGATGACAAGCGCGCACGTCAAGCATTCGCCAATGCGTTGGCGGTGCGTGGCGGCAAACGTGCCGTCGCCTTGACCGGCCGCAGCCTGCGCCAGCAGATTCAGGATGAGGCGGTGCCGGAAGATCGCAACGCACACGGCATGCCACGCTTGCGCAGCTAAGTGCTGGTCCGTTCCGCGTCGTACAGGATGATCGATATGCGCAAGTCCATTGCCGCCGTGATACTGCTGATCGCCCTGGGAGCCGCTGTGTGGTGGTACTACCACGGTCGTCCGGATGCGACCGGCAACCCGCTCGCCCATGTCCCGGCCGACACGCCGTACGTGCTTGCCGCCAGCAAAGCCCTGTCGGCCGATCAGGCGCGCGCCATGCTGCGCCAGTACGGCTTGAGCAGCGAGGTGCTGGCAATGCTGGGCGAACCGGTGAAAGCTGCCCTGCTCGCCGGCGAAACCGATGGCAGGTTCGCGCGGCTGATCGCCGCCTTCGAATCCGAGTTTGCCGGCAAGGATCTGGAGCAGATTCATGCCCTGCTCGGTTTGCGCCTGGGTGGCCGCAATGTGCTGTATGGTATCGGCCTGTCGCCGGTGGTGCGGATGGAACTGGATCAACCGCAGGCCTTTGCGCAGAGCGTCACGCGCATCGAGCAACGGGCCGGGCAGAGCCTGGCGCAAGCGAACATCGATGGTCACCGCTACTGGCACCTTACGTTGGGCCAGTCGTCGCTGCGCTTGGTGATGGCGGTGATCGATTCGACGCTGGTGTTCAGCATCGCGGCGGATCGTGCACCGGACGCCGCAATGCGCAGCCTGCTC
>PFJA01000013.1:6638-6906 GCA_002782905.1 Lysobacterales bacterium CG_4_10_14_3_um_filter_64_11 | reverse complement strand
GCCCGTTGGGCCTCAACCCGGGCTACCACGGCACATTGCGACATGTCGGTGGGATGAAACAGAAAAGCGGAGCTGTAGCGCCGGGATGCGCGGGCCAAGTGCGACAACGCGCGGTAAAGCACGCTGAGCATCGCAGCCGAATGCGGGAGCAAGGCACCCTTGTTTGACCGAGCGAGCCGCGTAGCGGCGAAGTGACGGCGTAGCGAGCGCAGCGAGCGGCGGCGCGCAGCGACCGAAGGCAGGGATGCCCGAGTTGCTGCCGGCCCGC
>PFJA01000013.1:428-6606 GCA_002782905.1 Lysobacterales bacterium CG_4_10_14_3_um_filter_64_11 | reverse complement strand
TCAGGCGAGGCATCGCCTCGCCCCGCTGAGCCGGCGCCCAAGGATGGGCGCCGTGGGCCGACATCGTGGAGCAGGATGCGTAACGATGACGGCGGTGAGGCACGATGCCGACCGAGCGTAGCGAAGGCGTAGGCCGAGTAGCGGCCGCTGCTGCGAAGCAGCCGAGCCCGCGTGCGCCCGGCGCAAGGCGCTTTTAGTCCTTTTCCGCCCTGAAAAGGACCTCGTCGGCCGCAGGCCGGTGAAAGCTTCCGTTGCGACCCAATGCACACGCATCGCCACAACACACAGTCCCGATCGAGAGGTTCATGGAGAGTAGCGAAGCGACGTGGCAATCCAGGACACACCATGAAAACAGAGATGGATTGCTTCGCTACGCTCGCAATGACGCCGGGTGGGAGTTGCTCAGCGCTTCCTAGTCCGGGTGCGTGTCGTGTTTGAACACGGCGAGTTGGTCGCTGCTTGCCTCGCTCTGATAACGTGCTTTCCACACGTCATAAGGCATGCCGTAAACGTGCTCGCGCGCCTCGTCCTTGCTCATTGGCGCGCCTTGGGCATCGGCGGCTTCACGCAGCCAGTTCGACAGGCAGTTGCGACAAAAACCGGCCAGGTTCATGAGTTCGATGTTTTGCACGTCGTTGCGTTCGCGTAGATGTTGCAGCAGGCGACGGAAGGCAGCCGCCTCAAGTGTGGTCAAATCCGACATGTGAACTCCTCGCTATCTGAGCGATAATGCGTGCTTTGATTATCGCTGAATTGTTGCCATGAGCGCCCGAATACTCGATGGCAAGGCCATTGCCGACCATCTTCTGGATAACCTGGCTGCGCGGGTGCGCGCTCGTTTGCGCTCGGGGCTTGCACGCCCGGGGTTGGCGGTGGTGCTGGTGGGCAATGATCCGGCGTCGGCAGTCTACGTGCGCAACAAACGGCGTGCCTGCGAGCGGGTCGGCATTCAGGCGTTCGACTACGATTTGCCGGCTGATGTGGCTGATGCCGAGTTGTGCGCATTGATCGATCGGCTCAACGCCGACCCGCAGGTACACGGCATTCTGGTGCAGTTGCCGTTGCCCGGCCAGCGCGATCCCAGCGCGCTGATTCACCGCATCGACCCGCGCAAGGATGTGGACGGTTTTCACCCGGAAAATGTCGGCCATCTGGCGCTGCGCCAGTTTGGCCTGCGCCCGTGCACACCGCGCGGCATCACCACCTTGCTGGCGTGGACCGACCGCCCGGTGCGCGGCCAGACCGCAACCATCGTCGGTGTTTCCAATCATGTTGGCCGGCCGATGGCGCTGGAACTGTTGATCGCCGGTTGCACCACCATCAGTTGCCACAAGTTCACCCCGCGCGCGGTGCTCGAATACCAGGTGCGTCAAGCCGACATTCTGGTAGTGGCGGTGGGGCGGCCGAATCTGATCCCCGGCGAATGGGTAAAACCCGGCGCGGTGGTGATCGATGTCGGCATCAATCGTGTCGATGATGGCCGGCTGTGCGGCGATGTGGGGTTTCAGGCCGCCAGCGAGCGGGCGTCGTGGATCACGCCGGTGCCGGGTGGAGTTGGCCCGATGACCGTCGCCACCCTGATGCAGAATACGCTGGAAGCGGCGGAACTGGCCGAGCACCCGGAAACCGGTTGCCCAGGTTACTCACCCGAAAGCAAGTAAGGCAACACTCCGCCTTACTTGCTTTTGGGTGAGTAATCGCAGGTTTGTCGAGCTTCCCCGCTATAATGGTGCGCTTCATTCCCCGTGGAGCCGCTCGATGCTGCGCATCCTGGCTGAAGCACTGACTTTCGACGACGTTTCGCTCGTCCCCGCGCATTCGATTGTGCTGCCCAAGGATGTTCGCTTGAGCTCGCGGCTGACCCGTGGCATCGACCTGAATTTGCCAATCCTGTCGTCGGCGATGGACACCGTAACCGAGGGCCGGCTGGCGATCGCGATGGCGCAGTTGGGCGGTATCGGCATCATCCACAAGAGCATGCCGTGGCAACGGCAGGCCGATGAGGTGCGTCAGGTCAAGACGTTCGAGGCCGGCGTAATCCGTGAGCCGTTCACGGTAGGCCCGGATGCCACCATCGGCGATGTGATCAAGCTCACCCGCGCCCGCAATATCTCCGGCGTGCCGGTGGTGGAAGGTGCGCAGTTGGTTGGCATCGTGACCAGCCGCGATATGCGCTTCGAGAAGAAGCTCGATGATCCGGTGCGCCACATCATGACCAAGCGTGACCGCCTGGTGACGGTGGGCGAGGGCGCCAGCGATGACGAAGTGCTGGCGCTGATGCACAAGCATCGCATCGAAAAGGTGCTGGTGGTGAACGATGCCTTCGAGTTGCGCGGCCTGATTACCGTGAAGGACATCCAGAAGGCGCGCGACAATCCCAATGCCGCCAAGGATGCCGACGAAAGCCTGCGCGTAGGCGCGGCAGTTGGGGTCGGCGGCGACACCGAGGAGCGGGTGGCGGCGCTGGTGGCGGCGGGTGTCGATGTGATTGTGGTCGATACCGCACATGGCCATTCGCAGGGCGTTATCGAGCGCGTGGCCTGGATCAAGAAGCACTACAGCAGGGTGCAGGTGGTGGGTGGCAATATCGTCACTGGCGACGCCGCGCTGGCGTTGCTCGATGCTGGCGCGGATGCGGTAAAAGTAGGCATCGGCCCGGGTTCGATCTGCACCACGCGCATCGTCGCTGGCGTCGGGGTGCCGCAGATCACCGCGATCGGCATGGTGGCCAAGGCGCTGCAGGAGCGCATTCCGTTGATCGCCGACGGCGGCATCCGCTACTCGGGCGACATTGCCAAGGCGATTGCCGCCGGTGCCAGTACGGTGATGATCGGCGGCCTGTTCGCCGGCACCGAAGAGGCGCCCGGCGACGTGGAGCTGTACCAGGGCCGCAGCTACAAGAGTTATCGCGGCATGGGCTCAATGGGCGCCATGCAGGTGGGTTCCAAGGATCGCTATTTTCAGGATGCCACCGAGCCGGACAAACTGGTGCCCGAAGGGATCGAAGGCCGGGTGCCGTATCGTGGCGCGCTGCACAGCATCGTGCATCAACTGGCCGGCGGCTTGCGCGCGGCGATGGGTTATGTCGGCTGCGCCGACATCGAGCAGATGCGCACGCGGCCGCAGTTTGTGCGCATCACCGGTGCCGGTGCCCACGAAAGCCATGTGCATGATGTGCAGATCACCAAGGAACCACCGAATTACCGGATGCGATGATTGCTCATGCAGCGAACGGCAAAGCACCTGCCGTCCGCCAGAGACGCAAAAACACAACGGTCACTCACGTTCGGCGGTTACTTGGTGATCGCTATGTGCGATTTGGTTTCCAATAGGTACTTCGCTTTTATTGGCGCACTTGGCGTCCTTTGCGGATCAGGCTGCTTTTGCCAATGCTCGCTATCCGCCTGACACAATTCAGTCCGCAGGATGGATAGAGCGCAGCGAACCCGATCGATTCCGAAATCCCGCGCCCGGCTTTCCGGCTATTTGAGTCCCCAGCCCCGATGAAAAATATTCACCGCGACAAGATCCTCATCCTCGACTTTGGTGCGCAGTACACACAGTTGATTGCGCGGCGCATCCGCGAAATCGGCGTGTACTGCGAAATATGGGCCTGGGATCACGATCCTGCCGAAATTGCAGCATTCGCTGCCACCGGCATCGTGCTTTCGGGTGGCCCGGAATCCACCACCGCACACGGCGCGCCGCGAGCGCCGCAGGCGGTATTCGATGCCGGCGTGCCGATCCTCGGCATCTGTTACGGCATGCAGACGCTCGCCGCGCAATTGGGCGGCAGCACTGAAGCCGCCGACCAGCGCGAGTTTGGCCACGCCCAGGTTGATCGTATCGCCGAGGATCGCCTGCTCGGTGGCCTGACCGATCACCCCGGGCAGGCACGGCTCGATGTGTGGATGAGCCACGGCGATCATGTGGTCAGCGTGCCGCCCGGCTTCGTGGTGACCGCGCGCACCGAGCGGATTCCGGTGGCGGCGATGGCCGATGACACCCGGCGCTGGTACGGCGTGCAGTTTCATCCCGAAGTCACCCACACCCAACACGGCGAGGCGCTGCTGCGGCGCTTCGTGGTGGATATCTGCGGCTGCCAGACCCTGTGGACGGCAGCACACATCATCGACGACCAGATCGCGCGCGTGCATGCGCTGATCGGCGACGGCGACGTGCTGCTGGGCTTGTCTGGTGGCGTCGATTCGTCGGTGGTGGCGGCGTTGCTGCATCGCGCGCTGGGCGATCGCCTGACCTGCGTGTTCGTCGACACCGGCCTGTTGCGCTGGCAGGAAGGCGACCAGGTGATGGCCACCTTCGCCGAGCATCTGGGCGTCAAGGTGATTCGCATCGATGCCGCCGAGCGCTATTTCGCGGCGCTGGCCGGGGTTGTCGATCCGGAGGCCAAGCGCAAGATCATCGGCCGCCTGTTCGTGGAGATCTTCGATGAAGAGGCATCCAAGCTGCACAACATCAAGTGGCTGGCGCAGGGCACCATTTACCCCGACGTGATCGAATCGGCCGGCAGCAAAACCGGCAAGGCGCATGTCATCAAGAGCCATCACAACGTCGGTGGGTTGCCCGCGCACATGAAGCTGGGTCTGGTGGAACCGCTGCGCGAGCTGTTCAAGGACGAAGTGCGGCGGATCGGTGTCGAACTCGGGCTGCCGCGCGAAATGGTCTACCGCCACCCGTTCCCGGGCCCGGGCCTCGGCGTGCGCATTCTTGGCGAGGTCAAACGCGAATATGCGCAACTGCTGGCGCGCGCCGATGCCATCTTCATCGATGAACTGCGTAAATCGGGCTGGTACGACCAGACCAGCCAGGCGTTCGCGGTGTTCTTGCCGGTCAAATCGGTCGGCGTGGTTGGTGATGCCCGCGCCTATGAGTGGGTGATTGCATTGCGTGCGGTCGAAACCATCGACTTCATGACCGCCCAGTGGGCGCATTTGCCGTACGACCTACTCGGCACGATTTCAAACAGAATAATCAATGAGTTGCGCGGTGTTTCTCGCGTGGTTTATGACATATCCGGCAAGCCGCCGGCAACGATCGAATGGGAGTGATTTCGGGAGCGATGCAAGCCAGGAAGGCGAAATGCCAAGCCAGGAAGGCGAAATGCCAAGGCAGGAAGGGGCGCGACCGATGACGATTGCATCCATGCTTGCATTCTGATAATTTGCAAGAGTCCGCATCGTAAAGAGGTTTTGAAACATGCCATCCGTCACAGTCCGAAACGTGCCCGATGAGGTGCATCGCGCGATCCGTGTGCGCGCTGCGCAACACGGCCGCAGTATTGAGGCTGAGATGCGCGACATTCTGGAATCCGCGGTGAAGCCACCGGGCCGGGTCAAGCTCGGTTCGATGCTGGCCGAGATCGGCCGCACATTGAAGCTGACCGAAGAAGAGTTCGCCATCTTCGAGAGTGTGCGCGACAAAACACCGGCCCGCGTAGCGAACTTTGAATGATCCTGCTCGATACCAACGTGATTTCGGAGCCGCTGCGTCCATCGCCGGAGGCTCGCGTCAGAGACTGGATCGACGCGCAGCCGTTGGAAACGATGTACCTGTCGGCGATGACCGTGGCCGAACTGCGCGCCGGTGTTGCGCTGATGCCGGCCGGCAAGCGCAGGACGGCGCTGCATGAGCTCATGGAAAGGCGCGTGCTGCCGATGTTCGCAGGGCGCGTGCTGCCATTCGATATGGCCTGCACGAACGCCTATGCCGAGCTGATAGCGAGGGTGTGCAAGGCAGGGAGCGGCATCGAGACTGCCGATGCCTGCATCGCAGCGGTCGCCCTTGCCAACCGATTTACCGTTGCCACACGCGACACAAGCCCTTTCCGCGCTGCCGGCCTGGACGTTATCAATCCTTGGGAGGACGCGTAGGCCCGGGACCCCATAAGGATGCTCTGAACAAGGCCCGATCTTCGTCATTGCGAGCGTAGCGAAGCAATCCAGTATTCTGATATTAAAGGCATTTCTGGATTGTCACGTCGCTTCGCTCCTCGCGTTGACGGCGTGTTCAGAGCATCCATAAGGGCCGCGAAAAGAATTGCTGAAGGTCCGGGCCGCAGTGCCAAGGGCGATACCGATCAGCCAGTGGCTAACGATTGGATGGAGCAGTGTGGTGGACAAGTGCCAACATGCTGCGGGTCATGCCTTTCATCGAATGG
>PFJA01000013.1:0-373 GCA_002782905.1 Lysobacterales bacterium CG_4_10_14_3_um_filter_64_11 | reverse complement strand
GCCGGATATGAGCGACGGACGCAAGGACATCAGCCTGCTGGCGACCTTGTTCGCAGGGGTGTCCGCACGCCCATGAACGCGGTAGAAATCGAACAGGCGATTACCGACCTTGCGGAGCAGCCCTTTGACTCCGCAGCGTTTCCCTATGCCTTCCTCGAAGCCTTCGGCAACAAGGCGACGACGATCAAACGCCTGCGCGCGGGGGCATCGAACAAGTCCGATCTTGGCGGCGTGCTCCAGACCAGCAACATCCACCTCCTGACCTGCGACGCGGGGCGGGTGACGCAGACGCTGGCCGCGCTCAAGGCCAGCCCGGCGAATGCCAAGGCCAAGGCGAAGTTCATCCTCGCCACCGACGGGGTGGACTTCGAGG
>PFJA01000159.1:6660-8161 GCA_002782905.1 Lysobacterales bacterium CG_4_10_14_3_um_filter_64_11 | reverse complement strand
TTGCTGACCTCAGGGTTGGCCATCGAGGCTCTCCAGAACTGATAAATTGGGGTTGGATACAGGCGAACACCCCGGAATCCCGATCGCCAGCACCACATATCCTGCACAGTTTACCGGATCGGCCAAGCCAGCGACAACGCATCTATCGAGCATGCCACAATTGCGCCATGCCCAAGCCGCGTTCCGCGTCCCATCCAGCCGTGTTCCTTGCCCTGGCGGCACTGGCCGGGGTGCTGCTGGCGCTGGCATTCGCTGCGCTTGTCCCGGAGCGCGTGCTGGCACTGCGGCAGGCGGTGGGGCTGCTGCCCGCCAGCGCGCCGCCGCAGGCTCCGCTGGCAGCCGCCGGCTATGCCGATGCGGTGCTGCGCGCCGCGCCGTCGGTGGTCAACATTTATGCCGATCGCGTGGTCATCGAGCCGGCCCCGACCCTGATCCCCGACACCGCTGCGCCAGGCCTGTCCGCCATGAGCGGGCCACCACGGCAACGCCTGGAGCGCTCGCTGGGATCGGGTGTGATCGTCAGCCGCGACGGATACGTGCTCACCAATCACCATGTGGTGGTGGGTGCCGGCGCCATCCAGATCGTGCTGTGGGATGGCCGGGTGACGCATGCTGCAGTGGTCGGCTCGGATCAGGACACCGATCTGGCGGTGCTCAAACTGGATGGCGAAAACCTGCCAGCGCTGGCACTGAACCCCGACACCCCGCTGCATGTCGGCGATGTGGTGCTGGCAATCGGCAACCCATTCGGTCTGGGCCAGGCGGTATCGCAGGGAATCGTCTCGGCGCTCGGGCGCAGCCAGTTGCATATCGCCACGTTCGAGGATTTCATCCAGACCGACGCGGCGATCAATCGCGGCAACTCCGGCGGCGCTCTGGTTGACACGCTCGGCCGGCTGGTCGGCATCAACACCGCGGTGTTCACGCAACGGGTGCCAGACGCCAACGGCATCGGCTTCGCCATCCCCATCGCCACAGCACAAAGCGTGCTGCAACAGATCGTACGCGAGGGCGGCGTGACGCGTGGCTGGCTGGGCATGGAGTACATGCAAGGCTTCTCGCCGCTCGGCATCGACCGGCGCGGGGTGGTGATCGTTGGCGTGCATCCGGGCAGCCCGGCCGATGCTGCCGGTCTGCGTCCCGGCGACGTGTTGCTCACCCTGGATGGCGACGCGCTGGCCGACCCGATTGCACTGGGCCAGCGCGAGGCGACAATGGCGCCGGGCAGCCGGGTGCAATTGCAGGGCGAACGCGCCGGCGTACCGTTCACGCTCGCCATCACCCTCGCCCGCCGCCCTGCGGCGAGCGCTCAGCCACCGGCCAACGCACCGCGATAACGCTGCGCCAGCAGCGCCACGCGATCGACGTAACGCAGTGTTTCCTGATACGGCGGCACCCCGCCATTGCGTTCCACCGCGCCTTCGCCGGCATTGTAGGCAGCGCTGACCAGGCGCTGATCGCCATCGAAGCGCTTGAGCAGCCACGCCAGATAGGCAACCCC
>PFJA01000159.1:0-6644 GCA_002782905.1 Lysobacterales bacterium CG_4_10_14_3_um_filter_64_11 | reverse complement strand
GTTGGGGTTGAACGCACTCTCCGCGTGGATCACCGCCCGCACCAACGCTTCGTCCACCGCATACTCGCGCACCGCCGCCGCCACTTCGCTGCGAAACGCCGACGTGTTCAGCGCCACTTGGGAAAAATCCAGGTCCGTGGCGGCACAGGCAAAACAGGTTTCGATGTAGGCAAACAACACCTTGGCTTTGCGCGCATCAGCCGGCCGCACGTTGGTGTAATGGGTGATGCCATCGGTTTCATAGCGATAGACCGCACCGCGGGTCACCCGCGCACCCCGTGCAGCGGATGCGGCCGGCAACGCCGCGCCCGATGGCGCCGAGCGAAACGCGACATTGGGCGTGGCGCTGGCGTTGCCGTCCGCCGTCGACGCAGGCGCATTGGCAAACGTACCCACCAGCGTGCAGTTCTCGCCCTTGGCCGGCGTGCGATTGGAATAGCTGCGGCTGCCGTCGGCCCCATCGCAACGGTACAGCGTGCCCGCCGTCACCGGCACGGACATCAGCAGCAACATCACCAAAGCGCAGTAAGTCCGCATAGGGCCCAGTGTAGTACGTCGCAATCACCGATGCATTGCGCGCCGCGCCGGGGCGCCCCGCCAATCACACCCGGATGATGGTGTCGCTATAGCGCGCCACCCGAAGGTCATGGGTCATCAACCGCATCGGCTCGACCAGCGCCTGGGCGACAAGAATGCGGTCAAATGGGTCTTGATGATGGGCAGGCAGCGCGTCAACGGCGACTGCATGTTCCGCCTCGACCGGCAGGAAGCGATAACCCGAGTCCTGAAAATAGCGCATCGCATCGTGCCCGGAAACCGGCATGTCGCCACGCCCAAACAAATGCTTGATCGTAATTTCCCAGATGCTCGCGGCACTGACCCAAACGCGTGTTTTTGGCGACACAATCAAGTCCCGCGCCTTCGGCAACAGTTTTGGACTATCGGTAATCGCCCACGGAGCAACGTGGGTATCGAGCAACAGATTCAAGGCTGCGCCTCGCCCATGAACAACCGGGCCACGTCCACGTTGTGCGCGTCGATGCTGTCAGGCACTTCGAACATGCCCTTGGCGATGCCGAGGCGCTTCCCTGCCGGAACACTGTCGATTGGCACCAGCCGAGCGGCGGGGCGCCCGTTACGGGCAATCACGATTTCCCGCTCCCGTCCCTGCTCGATGGCTTCCACCAAACGCGATAGGGAAGACTTGGCTTGCAGCATATTTACCGATCGCATGATGCCCTCCCTGAATGCATGGTTAGTCTAGTCTGGCTAATCTGTGAGTTCAAAACCTGCGCAAATCTCTGCCAGACCACCATGGCATTACTTGGCTAGAAATGCCGGGCATTGTCATTCCCACCGCCGATTAAAAGCATTTCGCCAGGCGTTGCTTGTCGCCATTGCGTAGCGGGTCGTGGCAGCGATCCAGGACGTGCCGTACCCATCATTCCGCCGCCCGCCATTGCGCGCGTGTCACCCGCACCCATCGCGCCGATCGAGCATGTTTCGACGTGACGCCCGCAGCGTTCTACAATGCGCGTTTACCCGACCGGAATAACCGCCATGACCGGGACCGCCGACCTGCTCGCGCCCTCCACCGACACCACCGCTGCGCCGCGCCAGCCCGCCAAGGGCAAACTCTTCATCAAGACCCACGGCTGCCAGATGAACGCGTACGACTCGGACAAGATGGCCGCTGTGCTCGGCGCCGAACACGGGCTCGAACTCACGCTCGACGAGAGCGAAGCCGATGTGATTCTAATCAACACCTGCTCGATCCGCGAGAAGGCGCAGGAGAAAGTGTTCTCGCAACTTGGCCGCTGGAAGCCGCTCAAGAAAAAAAACGCGCAGGTTATCATCGGCGTCGGCGGCTGCGTCGCCTCGCAGGAGGGCGAAGCGATTTTGCAGCGCGCGCCTTACGTCGACCTGGTGTTCGGCCCGCAAACCCTGCACCGGCTGCCGGCGATGATCGATGCACGGCGCGCCAGCGGCAAACCACAGGTGGATATCAGCTTCCCCGAGATCGAGAAGTTCGACCGCCTGCCCGAGCCGCGTGCCGAAGGCGCCACCGCCTTTGTCTCGATCATGGAAGGCTGTTCGAAGTATTGCTCGTTCTGCGTGGTGCCCTACACCCGCGGCGAGGAAGTGAGCCGTCCGTTCGACGACGTACTGCTGGAAGTGGCGCAACTGGCCGAACATGGCGTGCGCGAAGTGAACCTGCTCGGCCAGAACGTCAACGCCTATCGCGGCGCCATGAGCGACGACGCGTGCGAGGGCCTTGACCCGAACGGGATGGGTGCATTTGCCGACCTCGCCTTGCTGATCCGCGCCATCGCGCGGATTCCCGGTATCGGCCGCATCCGCTACACCACCTCGCACCCGATCGAGTTCAGCGACAGCCTGATCGAAGCGCACCGCGACGTGCCGCAGCTCGCCAGCTATCTGCACCTGCCGGTACAGTCCGGCTCCGATCGCGTGCTGAGCGCGATGAAACGCGGCCACACCGCGCTCGAATACAAGGCGAAGATTCGCAAACTGCGCGAAGCCAAACCCGGGATCAGCATCAGCTCGGATTTCATCGTCGGTTTCCCCGGCGAGAGCGAACCGGATTTCGCGGCAACCATGAAGCTGATCGACGACATCGGCTTCGATCAGAGCTTCAGCTTCATCTACTCCAAGCGCCCCGGCACCCCGGCCGCCAACCTGCCCGACGACACCGCGGACGCGGTCAAGAAGGAACGCCTGGCGCGCCTGCAAGCGGCGATCGACGGCAACGCCAAGCGCATTTCGGCAGCCATGGTCGGCACGGTGCAATCGGTGCTGGTGGAAGGCCCGAGCAAAAAAGACCCGAATGAACTCACCGGCCGCAGCGAGAACATGCGCTTTGTCAACTTCGCCGGGCCAGCGCAGTTGATCGGCCAGTTCGTCGCAGTGCAGATTACCGAAGCGATGAGCAATTCGTTGCGTGGCCGCTTTCTGGCGCTAACCGGCCAGCCGCCGGCCGGATAACGAAGCGCCGACTTGCGGCAGATTTTCGGTGTGATTCAAAAGCGGTTCGGGCGGTCACAGCAAACCGCCCGCATGCACGACACCGACGCCGTGAGCGTTACAACATCGCCCACAGCAAAATGATTACCGCCACGCCGGCGGCCAGTGCTGGCCACAGCCAGGATCGCGCCACCGTTGCCGGCTCGCTGCCGGCCGACAACCTGGCACTGCCGTCGGGGCCCAACCGCAGCAGGTCCACCATCGCATCGACGATCGGCGCGTCGAATGAGTAAGGATCAAAGGCACTGCGGCCAAATCGCTGCAATACGGATCGCACCTCGGATGCATTGGGCACGTACTTCATCGCCCATTCGGAAAACGAAGGTTCCGCAATGGGCTTGCGCTGCAAGGTCTTGACGTCACGATGGCGCGGATCACTCTGCAACTGGGTGTACAACGTATCAATGGCCTGCGCCGGGCCCTGCAGGCATTGGAAGAAGTAGCCATTGCTGAAATACAACGCGCCAACCAAACCCCGGCGCGGGTTGTTGCGTTTGGAAATGGTGAGGATTCGCGCCACTTCGATATCGATGCTGCTATGCCCACGCGTTGGCGCAAATGTGGCGCGACTCGCATAAACCAGTTGCTGGAACTCTGACATGGCCACACCCCCTTTGCCTGTTATTGCCCGGATTAAAACACGTTGCGGTGTGATTTTGTGGTGAACGCCGCGCCAGCCGCAGTCGGGCGAACGCGCCGTCAGCTATGAAAAATCGCGTTTTTCGAGGGCGTGAGCGATGACGAATGCCAGCGCACGCGCTACTCTGCGCGCATGACCAACCTTTCTCAGCGCGACTTTACCCTTGAACCCGACGACATGGCGCGGCTGGCCAATCTCACCGGCCCGCTCGACGAACATTTGCGCCAGATCGAACTGCGCCTCGGTGTGGAAATAGCCAACCGCGGCAGCGTATTCCGGGTGATCGGCGATGGCCCGATCGTGGATGCCACCGAGCGCTTTCTGCGCGCGCTGTATGCCGACACCGAATCGGAAACGATTACCCCGCACCTGCTCAACGTACGCCTGAGCCAAGCCAATGTGACGCATCTGAGCGAAGTCGCCGCCGAGTCGGCGCAGGAAGTGGTGATCCGGGTCAAACGTGGCGTGGTCAAGGGCCGCGGACCGAATCAGGCGCGCTACCTGCACGCCATTGCCAGCCACGACATCAACTTCGGCATCGGTCCGGCCGGCACCGGCAAGACCTATCTCGCCGTCGCCAGCGCGGTGGAGGCGCTCAGCCAGAGCCGCGTGCAGCGGCTGGTGCTGGTGCGGCCGGCGGTGGAAGCCGGCGAAAAACTGGGCTTCCTGCCCGGCGATTTGAGCCAGAAGGTCGATCCCTACCTGCGCCCGCTGTACGATGCGCTGTACGAAATGCTGGGTGTGGAGAAAGTCATCAAGCTGCTGGAGCGCAATGTCATCGAGATCGCGCCGCTGGCCTACATGCGCGGGCGCACCCTCAACGACGCGTTCGTGATCCTCGACGAGGCGCAGAACACCACCATCGAGCAGATGAAGATGTTTCTCACCCGGATCGGCTTTGGCTCTACCGCGGTGGTCACCGGTGATGTGACCCAGGTCGATCTGCCCAAACACGTCAAGTCCGGCCTGCGCGATGCCATCGAGGTGCTGCGCAATATCGAGGGCATCAGCTTCAGCTTCTTCAACTCACACGACGTCGTTCGCCATGTGCTGGTCGCGCGCATCGTGCAGGCGTACGATCAGCGCGACAACATTACCGATTGACGCGGGGCCGCACGATGAGCCAATCAGCGTTGGAACGCCGCAACAAGCATCGCATGCCATTGCAACTGGAACTCGGCGTCAGTTACGGCCTGCCGCGCAAGGGCTTGCCGGCACCGGCATCGTTCAAGCGCTGGGCTTCGGCCACACTCACCAACCGGGTACGCAAGGCGGATCTCGCCATCCGGCTTGTCGACGAGCGTGAGGGCAAGGCGCTCAATCACCACTACCGCGGCAAGAGCAGCGCCACCAATGTGCTCAGCTTCCCGGCGGAATTGCCCGAAGGCGTCAAGCTGCCGGTGCTCGGCGACATCGTGTTGTGCGCGCCGGTGGTGACGCGTGAAGCCAAGGCACAGGGCAAGACACTCAATGCCCACTACGCCCACCTCACCGTGCACGGCATTCTGCACTTGCTTGGGTTGGATCATGACGACCCGCGTGAAGCCGATGCCATGGAGTTGCTGGAGCGCGAAATTCTGGCCGGGCTTGGGGTGGACGATCCGTATCGGTGAGCGTGCGCCAAACCGGCTAAAACGCGTTGCTTGCGGAATCGCTGAACACGCACCCGCTGTTCGTCATTGCGAGCGATCTGCGCCGGTGGCTCGAACTGCACACGGGCCATGAACCCGACGGGCGGAGCGTAAAGCGTTTGATCCGCAAAGGACGCAAAAAACGCAAAGGTGAGCGCCAACAACATTCCGGTGTGGATGTCGGTTCCACCGCTAGGCGGTGCCCCGGGTTTCGGCCTGCTGGGCCTCTACCCGGGCTACGACGGCACATTGCGACATGTCGGTGGAATGAAACGGAAAAGCGGGGTTGTAGTTCGTAGGATGGGTAGAGCGCAGCGAAACCCATCAAAAGTCGAATCCTGAACTCTACCCCTCGACGCGCGAAGCCCTCACCGGTTTGCGGCAACACGCAGAATGTAACCTGCTCAGAGGTTATTCAGATGGCCAGATCGTTGGCGCTGGTAATCGCCAGGATCACACCCATGATGATGGTGCCGATCAGACTGCCGATTACCAGGATCGCGATCGGTTCGATCAGGATCAACAGCCGCTTCATCCGGTTGCGCCCCGCTTGTTCATACAGCCGCGCGAGCGATTCGAGCATCGACGGCAATTGCCCGGAACGCTCCCCGACGCGGATCAGGTTGTAGCCGGTTGCGGTGAGGGCATCGTGATCCTCCAGGGCATCGGCCAGCGCACTACCGCCGCGCACGGCGCGGGTTACCTCGCCCATGCGCGCGCGCCGGTGCGGCAGGCTGAGCCCGCTCTGGGCCAGTTCCAGCGCACGCATCAACGGCACCCGATTGCCCAGCAAGGCGCCGAGTATCTTTGCCCAGCGCGCGGTGTCCGACTCGATCAGCCAGTCGCCGACCACCGGCACACGTGCCAGCCGATCCAGCAGGCTTTCCTTGACGCCCGGCCGGCGCAGCCATTGTGCCAGCGCAAAACCGGCCAGCACCATAACCACCAGCAGGTAAATCCCGTTGCGGTTGCTCCAGGTACCCAAACCAAGCACCGCCCAGGCCAGAAACGGCAGGTCATCGGCGCGCGCCAGCAAGGATGCGAACTTGGGCACCACGAATACAAACATCAGCAATACCGCCGCGGCACCGGCAATCACCAGTACCGCGGGGTAGGTCAGCGCGTTGCGCATCTCCGAACGCAGATCGTGCTCGTATTCCAGTTGCATCGAGGCATCGGCCAGCGCGCGGCCCAACTCACCGGTCATTTCACCGGCTCGGGCGAGCTGCAATACGTACTCCGGCAGGGGCAAGCCGCTGGCCGCCAGCGTGGCCGAAAACGGCTGACCCCGTTGCAGCCCGCGCGACATGCCGGCAAACGCAGCGACG
>PFJA01000171.1 GCA_002782905.1 Lysobacterales bacterium CG_4_10_14_3_um_filter_64_11 | reverse complement strand
AAACCCCGCGCAGCGAAGCCTACGGCACGGTGGCGGTGTTTCAGGATCTGTACGGCAATCGCTGGGATCTGCTGGAGCCCAAATCGTGAAATTGGTACTCGCCAGCAGCAATGCCGGCAAGTTGGCCGAATTGCGCGCGTTGCTGTCCGACTGTGGCCTCAGCGTGCACGCGCAGTCGGAGTTCGGCGTCGGCGATGCACTTGAATCGGGCGCCAGTTTCATCGAAAACGCGCTGCTCAAGGCACGCCATGCCAGTGCCGCCACCGGCCTGCCGGCACTGGGCGATGATTCGGGCCTGCTGGTGGATGCGCTGGACGGCGCACCGGGCCTGTATTCGGCGCGCTATGCCGGTGAACACGGCGACGCGGCAGCCAACAATGCCCTGCTGCTGCAACGCATGGCCGGTGTGCCGGCAGCCGAGCGCTGCGCGCATTTTTATTGCGTGCTGGCCTTGCTGCGTTCGCCAAGCGACCCGCAACCGATCATCACCGAAGGCATCTGGCCCGGTGTCATCCTCGACGCACCACGCGGCGAACACGGCTTCGGTTACGACCCGCTGTTCTTCGACCCGCTACAGCAACTCGGCGCTGCCGAAATGGATGCGGCGATGAAGAACCGCATCAGCCATCGCGGCCAGGCGTTGGCGCGCTTGCGTGAACGCCTGCGCAATGAATGGCAATGAACCTCACCCCACCGCCGCTGGCGCTGTACGTGCACCTGCCGTGGTGCGTGCGCAAATGCCCGTACTGCGATTTCAACTCGCACGCCGCCAAGGGCGAACTGCCAATCGATGCCTATCTCGATGCCCTGACCGCCGATCTGGAGCAAGACCTGCCGCTGGTCTGGGGACGCACGATTACCAGCGTGTTTTTCGGCGGCGGCACACCGTCGTTGTTTCCGCCCGCCGCGATTGACCGCTTTCTGAGCGCGGCCGCAGCGCGCCTGCGCTTCGCGCCAGGGCTGGAAATCACCTTGGAAACCAATCCGGGCACCGCCGAGCATGGTGCCTTTCCGGCCTACGCCGCAGCCGGTGTCAATCGTCTGAGCTTTGGCGTGCAGAGTTTCGATGATGGCTGTCTCACCCGGCTGGGCCGCATCCACGACAGTGCGCAAGCCGAGCGCGCAGTGCGCCTGGCACAGGATGCCGGATTCGGCAACATCAACCTCGACCTGATGTACGCCCTGCCGCAGCAATCGCTGGCGATGGCGGAACACGACCTGCGCCGCGCGTTCGCCCTCGCGCCGACCCACATCAGCCATTACCAGCTCACCATCGAGCCCAACACCCTGTTCGCCGCGCGCGTGCCAGCCGGCATCCCCGATGACGATGCCGCGTACGACATCCAGGAGCATTGCCAGGCGCTGCTCGCCGAGCACGGTTATGCGCAGTACGAAGTATCGGCCTACGCCCGCGATGGCAACACCTGCGCGCACAATCTCAATTACTGGCGCTTCGGCGATTACCTCGGCATCGGTGCCGGCGCGCACGGCAAGATCACCAGCGGCGCCGAGCAAACACTGCTGCGCCGGTTCAAGCGCAAGCACCCCAGCGATTACCTGCGCCACGCCGCCAGCGCCGAGCGGATCGGCGGCGACAGCGTGATCGAACCGGCACAGCGCCCGTTCGAGTTCATGCTCAATGCGCTGCGTCTGGTCGAAGGTTTCAGCCTGCGCTTGTTCGAACAACGCACTGGGCTTGCGCGCCATGTGATTGCGGGTGAACTGGCCGCGGCGCAGGCCCACGGCTGGATCGCCATCGACGGTGAGCAGATCACACCCACCGCGCTCGGGCGGCGGTTCACCAACGACGTGATTTTGTTGTTCCTCAAGGATTGAGGCACGGGACCACGGGAAAAGCATAAAGATGGTGGTCCGCAAAGGACGCAAAAAGCGCAAAAAAGGCAAATCCAGACATGGGCTTTCCTTTGCGAACTTTGCGTGTGTTGCGGACCATTTGCTTTTCCCGAGTCGCCAACACCCTTTCCGCCATGCTCCCTGATCGCCTACACTGTGCCCCGCTACAGGTGCTCGGGAAGCCGGTGAGAATCCGGCACTGCCCCCGCAACGGTAAGCAGGTGTAGTCCGCCACACGCCACTGGGCATTGCCCGGGAAGGCGGCGGACATCGAGTGAGGCAACTCGCCCCTGCAAGTCCGGAGACCGGCCTGAAGCGCAGACGGTATGGCGTGCTTGCCATGCCGTCATCGACTGGCGCGTTGCGGTGGGCAACGGTGCGGCGCGTGGCGCATTCGTGCGTCCTGTGTTCGTGTCGTGCCTGCACTGCGCGCTTCCTGCAGCGGGAGAGCACAGGAGGCTCATCATGAACACACAAACACGCGTTTTTCGACTTGCTTGCGCGGCCATTGCCGCATTTGCCCTTGCCACACCCAATGCCAGTGCCGCCGACCGCGACGCGGCCATTCGCCAACCCACGGTCGTGGTCACCGCGTTGCGCCGGCCACAAAACGCCGACACTGCACTGGCCGCGATCACCGTGATCACCCGCGCCGATCTCGAACGCAGCCAGGCACCCGACCTGATCAGTGTGCTTGGCCAACAGGCCGGCATCGACGTCTCGCGCACCGGCGGGCCGGGCCAGGCATCGACGATTTTTCTGCGCGGCGCCAATTCCAACCAGACCCTGATTTTGATCGATGGGGTGCGGGTTGCTGCCACCGGCTCGGGGCTGTTCGACCTGGCACATTTGCCACCCGAGCAGGTCGAACGCATCGAAATCGTGCGCGGCCCGCGTGCAGCGTTATGGGGCTCGGATGCGATCGGCGGCGTCATCCATATTTTCACGCGCAAGCCCGACGGCCCGTCGGCGCGACTCACCGCCGGCCGTTATGGCCGCGGCGAAATCAGCTCCAGCATGGGTTGGCAGGGCAACGACAGCGGCCTGGCGGTGACTGCCGGCTACCGTCATTTTGATGGCCTGTCGGCGAGCAACACCGATGCCTTCAGCTTCGACCCCGATGCTGACGGGCTCAACAACCGCAATGTCAGCGTGCGCGGCCACAGCGGCATCGGCAATCAAAAACTGGCGTTGACCGCGCTAGTCACCAACGCCGATGTCGCGTTCGATCAAGGTGCCTCCTCGGTGCGCAATATCTCGTCCGGGCTGAGCCTGTCCGGCATGCTGGCCGGCGTGTGGAGCCACCGGCTGAGCCTTGGTATTGCCAACGAAGACCTCGATACGCCGGCATTCGGCAGCGTGTTCGACAGCCGCCGGCAAACCGCCGATTGGGTGCTAACCCGCGATCTGGCTGCCACCGGTACGCTGAGTGTCGGTGTCAGCAGCGAACACGAGCAAGGCCGCTCGCTGGATTTCGGCGCACTCGCATTCGATCGCTCGCGCAACACCCAAGCCGGTTTTGCTGCCTATGGCGGAACCTTCGGCGCGCACGCTTTCGAAGCCGCGCTGCGCTACGACGACAACAGCCAGTTTGGTCACGAATCCACCGCCAGCGCGGCCTGGGCCTGGCAGTTCGCGCCGCGCTGGCGCACGCGCCTGAGCTGGGGCCAGGGCTTTCGCGCGCCCAACTTCAACGAGTTGTACTCACCCGGTTTCGGCGGTCTGTTCGCCGGCAATCCGGCACTGAATCCGGAACGCTCGCGCACGGTCGAAGGGGCGATTGATTTCACGCCGGATCGCGAGCAGCGCCTGTCGCTGTCCGTGTATCGCACTCGGGTTGGCGATCTGGTCGCGTTCGACGGCGTGGATTTTTCCGCGATCAACATCAAGCAGGCACGTCTGGATGGCGCCGAGCTGGAATACCACGCGGCCTACCGGGCGTGGCAGATCGATCTCAACGCCGGCTGGCAACGGGCTCAGGATCGCAGCGCCAACAGCGACCTGCTGCGCCGCGCACCGCGCAAACTGGCGTTGCAGGTGAGCCATGTTGCCGGCAATGGCTGGCTGCTTGGCCTGGATGGCACAGCGGTGTCCTCGCGTGCCGATTTTGGCGGCGACCTGGGCGGCTACAGCCGTTTTGACGTGCGCACCGCTTACCCGATCAACGCGCACTGGCAGATCGAGGCAAGGCTGGAAAACCTGCTCGCGCGCGACTATGCTCTGGCGCGCGGCTTCAACACCCCCGGTCGCAGTCTGAGCGCCAGCTTGGTGTGGAACCCGCAACGGCGCAAAAACGCATTCTGATCGACAAACCGGACAACCCCGCTGGCCACGCCAAAAAAGTGCGTGGCCAGCGCCGGAAACGCTTGGCCGTGGCCGCGAACGTGCTTAGACTGCGCCCTGGGGGATTCAGCCAGGAGCAGCACATGTCCGCATCGGCCACACCGCCCGGCAGCGCCGCAAGCAAACCACCCGCGACGCTCGCCGCCGCCGCGTTTCCCAAGCGCGTGCGGCGTTTGCTGGAAGGGATTCTTGAATACACCTCCGATGAAATGGAGCGCATTCTTGCCGCAACCTTGAACGACGCCGAACAGCAATTGTTCAAGCTCGCCGAACAAGCGCGCAGCAACGAAGTGCAGCAGCATTGCTTTGAAGCCTTGCGCATGGTCAAGCGCAACCGCTCCGACCTGATACCGCAATTCATGGTCGGTCTGGAAGCGGAATTGGCCGGTGTGCGCGATGCCCGAAAAGGCGTACTTGCGGGCGATAGCTCCGACCCGACATTCGGTCGGTTGGCGCTGGTGGCACACGCCGACGTCGATGAAGCCGCCGCATTGCGCGAAATCGCCAGCCGCCTGGAAATTCGCAACAGCCTGCCGCTATATTTGCTCGGCCAGCGTTTTGGCGTGCTGATCGGGCAAGCCGCCCTCGATCCCGAACAACTGCCGATCGGCCCGCACGGGCTGATACGGATCATGGCAAACGCGAGCCGTTGCCTGGACCTCAGTGAAACCAATCGGCTGGTCGTACTCGCGCAGTTCGACAAGCGCTTGAGCCCGGTGTTCGCCGGATTTGTCGAGGCGGTCAACACGTTCCTCATTCGCGAAGGGGTGCTGCCGCACCTGAACTTCGTGCCGGTGCGTGGTCGCCCCGGCGCCAGCAAACGCGGCCCGCGCCCGGCGGATGCCGGAGCCGACCCGGACCGCGCCGACACCAGCGCAGCGCAAACCACCGATCGCGGCCAGCCGCCCGCAATCGCAAAGCCAGCGCCGGCTCAGGCCCGGCCGGCCGCCAGCTATCAGGCCCCCGCGCCGCTGACCGCATGGCCGGGCATGCCCGAACCCGGGATGGAAACCGATGGCGCCTACGTCGACACCGGCTCGGGTGAGGACACCTTCCACGCGCTGCGCGATTTGCTGTCCAATCGCCGTGCCCTGCTCGGCAAACTGGGGCAAAGCCCGGCCAGCAATCGCCCGCGTGAGAATGTCCAGGTTGCCAGCGGCGACGATGTGCAGTCGGTGCTCGGCATCCTGCAACAAAAAGCCAACCATGCGGTACTGGTCGATGGCAAACCCACGCCGCGTTCAGTCACCCATGTCAAGCATGACCTGCTCACGCAACTGCGCGCGCTGGCAGCCGACGGCAAGTCGCCGGCGCTGGCGGAAGAAGACACCGACACCATCGATCTGGTCGGCATGCTGTTCGACGTGCTGATGCGCGATGTCACCCCCAAGTCGCCGGCAGCCACCCTGTTGGCCAAGTTGCAGGTACCGTTGTTGCGGGTAGCGCTGCGCGACAAGGACTTCTTCACCCAGCAAAAACACCCGGCGCGAAAAATGCTCAACGCAGTGGCCGAAACCGGCGCGTTTTGGGCCGATGACGACGACGCAGATCGCGGTACCGTCGAAAAAATGCAGATGCTGGTGGACCGCGTGGTCGGTGAGTTCGACGGCGATGTCGCCATTTTCGACGACCTGCTGAAGGACCTGGGCGGCCACATGCAGGCGATTGCGCGCAAGGCCGAAGTCAGCGAGCGCCGCCACGTGGAGGCCGCGCGCGGCAAGGAAAAACTGGTGATGGCGCGCTTGCGTGCATCTGAAGAAATTGAAAATCGGCTGAAAGGCAAAAAAGTGCCGCGTTTCGTCAAGACCCTGCTCAACGAAGCGTGGGCCGATGTGCTGGCGCTGAGCCTGCTGCGTCAGGGCGAGCAATCGCCCGCATTCGTGCAGCAACTGGCGATCGCCGAAAAGTTGATTGCCAGCGCCAGTAACGACAGCGCCAGCAACGCGCAGCAATTGGCTGCCGAGGCGGAAACACTGCGCGAGGAAATCGAGCAGTCGCTGGGCCAGGTTGGCTATCACGCCGAAGATGCCCAGATCATCGCGGCGCGTCTGGCGCACGCCAACGAACCCGAATCCGGAGATGGCCCGGTTTCGCAAACCGAACTTGCGTTGCGTCTGAAGGCACGCTCGCGCCTTGGCGCCGACGTCGATGACAAGAAACCCGGCAAAAAATCTAAGCCGCTCAGCGACGCAGAAAAGGCAGCCATGGATCGCATCAAGCAGTTGCCGTTCGGCACCTGGTTCGAGTTCAGCGATGGCCCGGGCGGCGCACATGTACGCCGCCGCATGTCCTGGTTCAGCACGCTCACCGGCCGCATGCTGCTGGTCAATCATCGTGGCCAACGCGTCGGCGAACAGACCATCGAGAGCGTCGCCCGTGCCATGGTGGCCGGCACTGCCAACATCGTGATGGCCGAAAAGGCAACCCTGATCGACCGCG